>JAAENP010000089.1 GCA_024224155.1 bacterium | reverse complement strand
TCGAGCCGGAGGCACGCTCGCCGCCCGACTGGTCAGCATAGCCGGCGACCAGGCGCCAGGCTCTCCGCGTCCACTCGGTGTCGATCTCGTAGAGCAGGAAGTCGTCGTCGACATCCTCGGCGAACCGGAAGTGCCCTGCTTCGGCGCGCAGCGCCCAGGCGCCGGCCAGCCAGACTCCGTCAGCGCCGACGACCTCGAGCTCGGAAAACCGTGGCGTCAGAGTCACCGGCACGATTGCCGCTGCCGGATCGAGCTCGCCGACAAAGGCATCAAAATGCGGTGCGTCATCGAAGCCGCGGTAGTAGGAGACGGCCCACTCCGCGAGCACACCGCGACGGCCGAAGCGCACCCCGGTTTGAACGTTGTCGAACGTGGTGCTCGGAAACTCCGCCTCGGCGAAGTCGAGCTCGACCTCCAGCTCGGGCGGACCGGCAGCCGGGAAGATCGGGTTGGCGACGCGAACCGGCTCGACCGGCGCCCAGCGGCCACCGAGTCGAGGCAGGCGCGACGGCGTGTAGTGGGGTACTAAGGCAAGCTCTCCCTCCCAGCGCCTCTTCTCGACGTTGACCCGCACCGCCCAGGGCGACAGACGCACTTCCCGCAACGGATCGGTCCAGTCGCGCGGAGTCAGATTGTCGGTCGGGCTGATGGCATCGGTTCGGCCCCAGGTTAGCGGCTGCTTGCCGATCTCGACCTTGACCGTCCCCAAATCGAAGCGCAGCGAGAGCCTCTCGAAGCGTAGCGGCGCTCGCCTGGGACCGCGATCCTCGTCGTCGTAGAGCCGGCCGCGATCCACGTCGCCGTGAGTGTCGGCCTCGAGCACAGGGGCCACAGTCAAAAGCATGCTTGGCGACAATTGCCGCGTCACCCGGGGCGCGATCCTCAGCCAGCCCTGCTCAGAGGGCGTAGAGGGCTCGTCGTCGGAAAAAGCGTCCGCGCTGGCCTCGATCTCGGTCACGGCTTCGGCGGAGTCGGCCTCCGCGCCGGCCGGGAACAGACCGATCCACAGCAACAGAATCAACGTGGATGCAGCGCGCATCATCCCTCCGGGCTTGCGGCTAGGGCGGCGAGTGGGTCACCCGCATGGCCTCCCGCGAGAATAACTCCTCTTCCAGCTCGAGGTGATGGCGCACGTTGCGCAGCACGAGCGTGGTGCGACCGCTACGCTTCTCGTCGTCCACCGCCCACCGGTGCGCGGTGGCGATGCCCTCGACCGTTCTCACATCGGAAGCGTGGAAGGTGCGGCGGAGCTTGCCCTCGACGTAGCCCTCGACCCTGATGGTCACCAGGGGATCCCGGCGGACCCAGAAGATCTCCTTGGAGTACTGGGATTCGGTCTCCGATCTCGGACGGGCCTCGATTCGGTAGCAGGGCGCTCCTTCCAATTCGCCGTCGCCGAGCCGCCGGTATTCGTGGTCATCGACGTCCCGTGGCTCCATGTCCTCGTATGTGAAGTGCGTACCGAGGAAGCGGGTTGACTTCTCGACCCGCGCGATGCGGCGGTGCCGATCCATGGCCGGGGCATAGAACCACTGCTCGTCGGGCTTGCCCGAATGGCCGAGGGTCAGAAGGCCGACTCCACGGACCTCGGCCGGCTCGAGAAATTGCACCAGCCCGCGCGCTTCCCCACCCCACCCCAGGCGCCACTCGCGCCATGCCTTCTCGCGCACCCGTCCCTTGTCTTCGACCGTCACCAGCCCTTCGGCGTAACCGGAGTCCGTCCTCTGGCTCTCGTCGAGACGCTCCATCAGGGCGCGGCCATCAAGACGCTCGGCATCGGCCGCATCAGCCGGTGCCGGCCGGGCGAGCGACGCCGGTCCCAGAACAGCCGCCAAGACAACGATCACAAGTCCCCGAGCTCTCATTACTGCCTCCCTCATTCGTAGACCAGCGCCTCGGCCGGCGAAACCTTGAGCGCCATGCGGGCCGGATAGAGCGCCGCCGCGACGGCGACCAGCGTCAGCAGCACAATGAGACTGCCCGCGATCCCAAAGGGAAACGCGTAGGTCAGCGTCCAGCCGCTGATATTGGCCGTCAACGCGGTGCCCGAGAACCGAATCAGATAGGACCCGAGGACGTAACCCAGCAGTCCGCCGACCGCGGTGATCCCCAGCGCCTCGGCGACAACCAGACGCACCACCTGACGCCGCTCGGTCCCCAGGGCCTTGAGAATACCCAACTCGCGGCGCCGCTCGGCGACGGAGATCACCAGCGTGTTGGCCACGCCCAGCAAGGCCACGAGCAGCGCGATGGCGAGCTGCATGTAGAGAATGCCGAAGAACTGGTCAAGGATGCGGTTGATGACCGCCCTCAGGTTGGCACTGGTCAGAATGAACAGCCGGTTGGTGCTTCCGGCGAGCCGCTGGCGAATCGCGGACGCCGCGGCGGCCTTGTCGACCCCCGGCTCGAGCATCACGTCCAGGATGTCGATGGTCTCGTCACGCCAGCGCTCGACGTAGAGTCGGCGATTCAGCCAGATGGTCCCCTGATCGGAGGAGTAGTCTCTGACCACTGCGAGGACCGGAAGCGACACGGTGCCGGTCGGAGAGGGCAGCGTCAGCGTGTCTCCGACTCCGACCCCGTAGAGACGCTCGAAGTTGTCCGAGACCGCGATGCCCTCGCCGCGCTCCGACTTCTCCAGGTACTCCCGGCGATCGCCTTTGACGATCGGAGACTCGAGCCGCTGGTGGGTCAGCTCGAGCGGCAGGCTGAGCATCATCGGCCGCTTGCCCTGGTAGTCCAGCCGCACAGCTCGGTACGGCTCGACCCAGCGCACGCCCGGCACCGCGGCCACTTGGTCGGCGAACTCGGGAGGAATGCGGTAGGACTGCGAGACAAACCGCTCCGACGCCTGAATGTAGAAATCGGCGTTCAGCACCTGGTCGAGCCAGCTCTCGTACGAGTTGCGATAGGAGGAGACCATCCCCCCGAGGTTGATCACGTAACCCACGGCGAGCATCAAGGCCAGCGCCGTGGCCGAGGTTCGCTGGGGCGCTTGGATCAGCGACTCCGCCGCCAGGCGCCCCTCGACGCCGAAGACCCGCCCCAGCGCCGGGCGCATCAGACGAACGATCGGCCCGATCAGGAAGGGCGCCAGGAAGACTGCCGCGAGGTTGATCAAACCCAGCGTAACGATCGTGCCCGGAAGTCCGCGCGGCGCCAGCGCAAAGACACCAAAGGCAGCCAGCGCGGCGCAGCTGACCCCCGCCCAGAGGCGCCCTCGGCTATGCTCGGTGCCGGCACTGCGGAAGCGCCCCACCGCCAGCGCCTCCACCGGGTCGAGCCGGGCCGCCCGGCACGCTGGAAAATAGGCCGCCGCCAGGGCGCTGAGAATCCCCAGCAGAAAGCCGGTGACCAGGACCCGCGGTTCGATGACCAGTTCCGGGGCGCTGTGGGTCTGGCCGTAGGCCATCTCCGTCAGCTGGATGGTGAAGGCCGTCACGCCGCCCGCCAGTAGCAGGCCCGCACCCAGGCCCAGCAGGGTGCCCAGGCCGCCCATAATCGCCCCCTCGGCTAGAAACAGCCCTCGGATCCGGCGACGCGTGACCCCGAGGGAGCGCAGGATGCCGATCTCTCGGCGTCTCCGCGCCGCCGCCACGGCGAACACGTTGAAGATCAAAAAGACGGCAATGAAGGTCGCCTGCCACGAGCTCAAGCTCATGTTGGCACCGAAGTTCTGGATCGAGGCCTCCATCTGGGCGCTGCGCCTGGCCGGGGTCGCCACGTCGAAGCCCGTGCCCAGTGCCCCGGCGAGCCGTGCCTTGACTTCGCCGAGCTCGTTCCCCTCTTCCAGAACGACGTCGATCCTGTCGAGCTGGGTGCCGCGCGCGAACATGTACTGCGCCGCGTAGAGGTCCATCACCGCGATGTTGCCGCCGAACGCCGTCGCCGGTCCGCTGGCCTCGACCATGCCGCGCACAGTAAACGCCTGAAGACCGTGACCGGTCTCCAGGACGATCTTCTGATCCAGCTCGAGACCGTGACGCGCGGCAAACTCGGTCGTGATGCAGATCGAATCGGGCTGTGCCAAGAAGATCAGAGGATCATCCAACACATCCTGTTCGCTGAAATCCCACTCGCGAACGGAGCGGTCGCCGAGAAAGTCGATCCCCAGTACCATCAGCGCGGTCTCGCTCAGCTCGACCGGCCGGACGGTGGCCTCGACGACGGGCTGGGCCGAGGCGACGCCGGAGACCGCGCGCACGAGCTCGAGCCGATCTTCCGGCACCCCGACCTCTCCCGCCGTCACCTCGAGCTGGGTGCTGCCGGCGATGCGATTCACCGTCTGGCGCATCGAGACGCGGAGCGACATCGAGGAGAGCTCGATGGCGATGTAGACGCCGACGCCCATGGCCACGCCCGCGGCAGTCAGCAGGCTGATCACCCAGTGCCGGCGAAAGTAGGGCCAGCTCACGCCCTTGAGCAGAAACAGCGTCATCCGTGCGCAACCTCCTGGCCCGCTGCGCCCAGGCGCTCGTCGTTCTCCAAGCGGCCGTCACGCAGTTGCAGAATCCGGTGGCAGTGCGCCGCGGCGGTCGCATCGTGGGTCACCATGACCAGCGTTGAGATCAGCTCTCGATTGAGGCGCCGCAGCAGGTCCAGGATCTCTGCGCCGGTCTTCGAATCGAGATTACCGGTGGGCTCGTCGGCCAACACGACCTTGGGTTTCATGACCAGTGCGCGGGCGATCGCCACCCGCTGACACTCGCCTCCGGAGAGCTCGTCCGGAAGATGCCGAGCGCGCGGCTCGAGGCCGACGAGCCCCAGCATCTCCGAAGTGCGCGCGGTGACCTCGGGTGTCGGCCGCCGCCGCAGGCGCAGCGGTAGCGCCACGTTGTCGAAGGCCGAGAGCGTCGGCAGCAGATTGAAGAACTGGAACACGAAACCGATCTTCTCGCGCCGCACCCGTGTCAGCCCGTCATCGTCGAGACCGCCCAGGGCAACGCCGTCGATACATACCGAACCGCTGGTCGGCCGATCGAGTCCACCGATCAGGTTGAGCAGCGTCGACTTGCCGGAGCCGGACTGCCCCATCACCGCCACCATCTCTCCTCGCCCGACCGCGAACGAAACCTCGTCGAGCGCAACCACCCGGCTCTTGCCGTCGTAGATCTTGACTACCCGGTCCAGCTTGATCATGGGGAGACTCCTCCTCGCCGCGATGGGTCACGATTCCCCGCGCTCGCAGGAGCGTGGCACTTCGCTTCCCCTACTTCAGTACGCGATTTCCGGCGCGAAAACGCGCAGCGGCGGCGCGCGTTGTCCGCGAGTTTTCGTCTTCGATGTCGCGTCTATTGGTGAGGACGGCCGGGGGCCGGGGTGGCTTCCCCACCTGCATTTTGGCGTTTACACCGACTGGCCCCCCACGGAGAGTTAGGATCTACCGGTGAACTTCCGCAACGCGCTCGGTCCCCTCGATCGCAGGGGCGGCTTGATCCAGGGCGTGTATTACAAGGCGGCTCCGGACTGACCCATTCCGTTCTACTCACCGGCCGACCCGGCGTCGGCAAGACCACCGTCGTCCGCGACCTGGCACGGCGATTGGCGGCCCACCGGCTGGCGGGCTTCTACACCGAGGAGATCCGGGAGCGCGGGCGACGGGTCGGCTTTCGCGCCGTGACCTTAGGTGGTGATCGCTCAACCATCGCCCACGTCGACTTGAGCGGGGTGCCGGGAGTCGGCAAGTACGGCGTTGACGTGCCGGCGATCGATTGGCTGGCTGATACGACCCTTGGCCTGCTGCCCGACGTCGATCTCTATATCATCGACGAGATCGGCAAGATGGAATGCCTGTCCCGAAGCTTCGTCGAAGCCGTCCGCCGCCTGTTTGATACCTCCCTCTGGATCGTCGCCACGGTCGCGCGTTCCGGCTCCGGACTGATCGCCGAGGTCAAACGGCGCCCGGGCGTCATCCTCCGTGAGGTCACCCACGCCAACCGCGACGACCTGGCTCAGAAGATGGCGCCCTGGCTGGAGGACAAGCTACGAAGTCCGAGGGCGCCTTCGTGAGCGCTTGGGTTCGGCGCGGTTGACACCGATGGCATATAGTTGTATTCTACAACTATATGCCCAAACGGACGAAAAAGGACTCTGACCTTCGGATCGCCGAGCAGGCCGAGTTTCTGCTCGAGGGGCTGCGGGCACTGACCCGCACCCAGCAGATCTCGGAACGGGCAAACGTCGCCTGCGGCGGTATGACCGTAGCCCAGGCCGCAACCCTCCAGGTGCTGTACCTCGAGGGACCGATGCGGCTCGGTGTCCTCAGCAGGCGTCTCGGCATCGCGCCGAGCACCCTGACCCGTAATGTCGAGCGCATCGAGGCCCGCGGCTGGGTCGAACGGGTCTCTGACCCGAAGGACGGTCGCGCCTATCGCATGCGCCTCACCGCCGACGGCCGAACCCAGGCACGCCAGATCGAAGAGCAGAACGAGCAGTTCGCTCAACTGCTCATCGCCGAGCTACCGCTCCACCGCCGCGAACGCGTGATCGGAGGTCTGCTCGATCTGCTCGAGGCCATTGACCGCCTGGCCGGCGAGCTCTCCGACGATCAGTTCAAGCCGATCCACGAGTTTCTCGAGGCTCGAAAACCAAGCGACCGAAAGGAGAGGTCATGACCAATGCGAACGGGAACGAGGCCGAATCCACCGTACTGCGAGTCCGCGAGGAGTACTCGCGCATCGCCGAGCGCCGAGTCATCGAGGATGCCGCGACCCGGAACTCCGAGGCGGACCGCGGGTGCTCGGAACAGTTCGGCTACGACAAGAACGAGATCGAATCGCTCCCGTCCGGGGCCGACATGGGCCTTGGCTGCGGCGCGCCCGTGCCCGCGCTCGACCTCCAGCCGGGCGAGACCGTGCTCGACTTGGGATCCGGCGGCGGCATCGACGTCTTTCTCGCCGCCCGGCAAGTCGGCCCCACCGGCCGTGTGATCGGCGTCGACATGACGCCGGAGATGATCGAGCTGGCACGCGACAACGCCCGCCGGGGCGGCTACGCCAATGTCGAGTTCCGAGAGGGCCGGCTCGAGGCCCTGCCAGTCGACGACGGCTCGATCGACGCCGTCACGAGCAACTGCGTGATCAACCTCGTGCCCGACAAGCGGGCGGTCTACGCCGAGATCGCTCGCGTTCTGCGCCCGGGCGGTCGCACCGTCGTCTCCGACATCGTCCTCGAGAGACCCTTGCCCGCCACGCTGGTGCGCGAGATGGGCGACGCCAACTGCATCGTCACCGCGATCCGGCGCGATGAGTATCTGGAGATGATTCGTCAGGCCGGCTTCGCAGAGCCGGAGATCCTCCAAGACGTCGACTACCTCGCCGCCGTGGGATGGACCGACACCGACCACATGAACGACGAAACCCGCGCTCTGCTCGAGCGCACCGGCGTCTCCTACGACGAGATCCGCGGCACGGTCCACTCCCTCACTCTCCGCGCCACGAAAGCGGACTGATCGACTGGCTGGAGCTCATCGCCAGGGGTGCGACTCAACCCTTGATCACTCCGATCGGCTCGAGCCGGGCGACGATCTTCGAGATCCCGGCCGCCTCGACCACCTTCACGACCGCGGCGACGTCTTTGTAGGCCTCGGGCATTTCCTCGGCAACCGTCCTCATGCCGGCTGCCCGCACCACGACGCCGCGCTCGGTCATTTCGCCCAGGAGGTCTCGGCCCCGCGCCTCTTTCTTGGCCTTCTTCCGGCTCCAACGCCGGCCGGCGCCGTGACAGGTTGAACCGAACGTCTCGGCGAAGGCGGTCTCGGTTCCGACCAGGACGAACGAGTAACGCCCCATGTCGCCCGGGATGAGCACCGGCTGCCCCACTTTCCGGTAGGCCTCCGGGGTCTTCTCGTGCCCGGGTGGATAGGCTCGCGTCGCGCCCTTGCGATGAACGCAGATCGAGCGCCTCTTGCCTTCGATTTCGAACTCCTCGAACTTGGCGATGTTGTGGCACACGTCGTAGACCACATCGATTCGGCAAGCTCGTCCGAGCGCGCTTGCAAGCACCCGGTCGAAACTCCGCCGGACGCGATCGGTCATCACCTGCCGATTGGCGAAGGCGTAGTTCGCGGCCGCCGACATCGCGCCCAGATAGGCCTGCCCCTCGGGCGACCGGATCGGCGCACAGCAGAGCTGCCGATCCGGCAGTTCGATGCCGTAGCGGCGGCCGGCCTCGACCATGGTCTTGAGATGATCGGTGCACACCTGATGGCCGAGACCGCGCGAACCGCTGTGCAGGGTGACGGCGACCTGGCCAACTTCGAGTCCCAGCGCCTCCGCCGCTGGCTGATCGAAGACCTCGGCCACCACCTGCACTTCGCCGAAGTGGTTGCCCGAGCCGAGTGTGCCGAGCTGCGAGCGGCCGCGCTCGAGCGCCCGCGCCGATACCAGATCGGGTCGTGCATTCGAAAGCCGCCCGCCTTCCTCGAGGACCAGGAGATCCTCGGGCTGCCCGAATCCCTGCCCCACCGCCCACTCTGCGCCGTCCGCCAGAACCTGGCGCAGCTCCTTGACCGTCAGCCGCAGGTCCTTCCGCGAGGCGCCGACACCGGTCGGGATGTTGCGGTACATCTCCTCGACCACATCCTTCAAGTGCGGCGCGACCTCATCGCGCGTCAGATCGGTGCGCAGCAAGCGCACCCCGCAGTTGATGTCATAGCCCACCCCGCCCGGCGAAACCACGCCGTTGTCCGGATCCATCGCCGCCACTCCGCCGATCGGAAAACCGTAGCCCCAGTGGATGTCCGGCATGCCGAGCGAAGCGCCGACGATGCCCGGCAGGTGGGCCACGTTCGCCACCTGCTCGAGACAAGGATCGCCCAGCAGATCTTCGATCAACTCGGCGCTCGAATAGACGATCCCATCGACCCGCATGCCGCCCGACTTCGGAACGCGCCATCGGTTGGCGTCGATCCGCTCGATCGTGATGTCTCGTCCTGGCCTCATACGTCGAAGATCACGCGCGCGAAGTACCCGTCGGCGGCCGGCTCGAAGACCAGCTGGTGATAGGTCACCGCCTTGACCGGCAGCTTCAGCGGATGTTTGGCGGGATCGAACGGCTCGCCCACGACCACCCCGTCGAGGGCGACCCACCCATCCTCCTCGGGTGTCAGCCGGATCTCCGTATCCCGAGCCACGAAACCGGAGGTCTCGAAGCGATAGAGCAGCTCTTGCAGCCAATCGACCAGCAGCAAGTCGAGTCCACCGCTCCGCAGCGAAACCGGCTCCTCGTCCCTGGCCTCTACCTTCCCCAACACCGTCAGACAATCCGTCAGGGCTTCGAGAGCCAGCCGGTACACCCCGGTCCGACTCGGGGCGTGGATCTCGACGCCGGCATCGGCGGTGTGCTCCAGGAATCGATAGCCGGCCATGGGCCCCTAGATCCTCCTCTTACCAGTCTACGCCTGACGGCGCGCCGATGCTCGTCCGTAATGCGCTCCGTGCTCCTCTGACCTGCTTTGCCAGCATTCAGGCCGTGCGGTGACGGCCAGATGGTTTGAGACCGCGCCTGCTCGATCGCACCGGCGTCTCCTAAAAGGAGGCCGCTACTGGCGGCACTCCGTGCCTGAACGAGTCAGCCAGCCTCTGAGGATCGCGGCTGCGCAGCCGACACCCGGATTGACGCTCAGAGCGTCCTCCGAGCAGTTCTTCACACAGGCGCCGCACTCCATGCACAGGTCGGGCTCGAGAATCTCGACCGAGCCTTTCAACGGCCCGAAGACGGGATGCGGACACACTTTCAAGCAGAGCAGGCAGCCGTTGCATTTCGCGGCGTCGAGCGTGAGCGTCGTCACGCCCCGGATGTAGCTGAGCCCTGGTCGAACTGCGATCATGACTGCCCTATTCCCATCACCCGACAACCAGACGCCAGAGGCCGATGGCCGTCGCCACGACGATGGCTCCGAGTTGAAATGGCAGCGCCTTCTTCATCTCCCACTCGACTCCCGAGGGCGAGGTGAAAGTCGTCGCGCCGGTGAACTGCATAGCGAAAAACGAAGACGCCGCCGTTCCGAAGAGAAACAACTGAACGCTGCCGAGTAGGGGGTAGTCGCCAGGCGTCAGGGCGATCGCGGCGCCGACGGCGACCGCCCCCACCAAAGCGCCCTTGAGCGAGAAGGCGCGGCCGGGAATCCAGGGGAGCAGGATCGGCACCAGCACGCTACCGGCCAGGGCTCCTGTAAGGACCGGAAGAGCCGCTCCGAGGGCGCCGAGAGCCGATCTGCTACCGGCCAACAACAGGACTACAAGCAGTCCGGGCAGGATCCACTTGAGCGCCCCAACCACCTCGACCCCGACCAGCTCAAGCCTCTCACGCAGGCCAAACGTCACGCGCCGCATCTGCTCCGAGGCACGCATCCGATTGGCAAGGAAGGCTCTCAGATCCGCAGCGCGGATGGGGCCGTAGACAACCCGGAAGCCGCACCGGCGCTTGACCTCGTGGGCCGCGACGCCGGTCGCGCCCAGCTGTGGCACAACGAGCTTGCGGTGCGAGACAACCTCCGCCAGGTGGGTTGCGGCAATCCGATGCACGAGCTCGTCGGTGCCGAAAGTCCCCTTGCCGGCAGCACACCAGACGTTGACGCCCTGGGTTTCGAGCACCAGGATCCACCCGTCGACTCCGTCGAGCTCGGATCGCAGCGCGTCGAAGGTCAGCTTGTAGTTGGCAGTGACCAGCACCGGCGACTCCGGTCCCGGGCGGCCAATCCTGTAGAGCCCCGGCTCGACACGATAGCTCCCGCGGCCGATCGACCAGCGCACCCGCCAACGACCGAGTCGATCACGCAGCGAGAGACGTGTGTCCACGGCTGGGATCGTCGAAGTGTCCATGGCGGCTCCATCCTCTCCGTCCGGCGACGGGCTAATCCCCTCGCCACATCGTAAACCACGGATGACCGGGGCCAAGCACTTTCTTCAACCGGCCGCTACCCTGCCCGAGCCGCTCGCCGCGCCAGCCGCCTTCTCGCGGCCTCCGTGGGCGCGGCGGCGAGGACGCGCTCGCGGCCAACGTCGTCGAGCTGCCAGTGCTGGAGTAGGTCCCCCAGACACCAGGTCTGCTCGGTGGCGCTCGCAAGACTCCGGATCAGAGCCAGGGCTTCGTCGAGATCCGCTGCGGAGCGCGAGCGAATCATGGACGACACCGCACGCCGCGCGGCCCAGCCCGAGCCCAGGCTGGCGATCATCGCGGCGCGCCCGGCGGGCGACGATGCGGTCTCGCCGCTCGCCAGCCGCCGCAAGGCGCGGAGTGAGTCGACCGCCGAAAGCGTGACGGCGTCCCGGTGCCGACGGCCGGCCGGTGCTTCTTCGGATGCCGCCTCGAACGCCCCTTCTTCTTGGGCGCCCTCCGCGGGTGACTCCGCGGCTTCGTGCACGAGCTCCGGGCGGCTGATCTTTGCAGCCGGCGCGGCCGTTGCAGCCGCCGTCGCAGCCGCCCCTGCGAGTTCCAGCGAGCCCTCGGACGTCGTTCGAGTCGGCTCGGTGTCTACCGCTTCAGGGCGCTCCAGGTCGACGCCTGGCTCGGCAAGCTCGGCCCGCGCCACGGCCGGCTGCGGCGAGTCTGCTTCCTCGGGCTCGTCCACTGGGCCGAGCTGCTCCGGGATCTCCGGCGGCACCGGCGGCAGAGGCTGCTCCGGCTGAGCGGTCCGAGTGGGTCGAGCCGGTTCATCCAACTCTTCCAACAGGGTCGCCGGCAGCCAGGCAGGCGGTGGCGGCCGCCCGACGTCGGTCCCGGCTTCGGCCGCGAGCTTCTCTTCGAGCGCGTCTTCCAGGGCCCCCAGCAAGCGGCTCCGAGCTGCCGAGCTACCGCCTTGCCTGATCTCCTCGCCCAGCCTGCGCAGCTCGTTGACATCGGCGTCGCTCATTCTCTCGAAGATGGCCTGGACCCGAAGCTGGTTCTCGGAGAGCTTGTCCGGGTGCCCGAACATGCCTTCGAGGTGGCGCAAGGCCCAGCGGCTGCCGACCGCCAGCGCCACGCGCTCACGCTGCTGAGGCGAGAGCTCGCGCAAGAGAGGCCACGAGCCGACCAGCAGGCGGACCTTCTGGCCCATGCCGCGCTCGGCCTCGAGGCGCCTGATGAGGTCCTCGAGCCGCGCCTCTTGCACCTTCATGGGTCAGCCGGGGTCATTCGGCAGCCGGCCGACTCTCGCCCTCCTTAGCCGGCTTCATGTTGGCGGCCGCGGCGCCGGGCAGCGCGGCGATGCCGCGCAGGAAATCGTCGAGATCGACTCCGGCAAGCTGCTGCAGGATGGGGCCGAGCTGGCTCAACACCTGAACCACGTCCTCGGTGAGCTTTGCGGCACCGGTACCGCCGCCGCTCCCGCCGTTGCCCTGGCTGATGATCGTGGTCGCACCGGCACGCGACAGCGGCTCGGAGACCGCCGCGGCGATGTCGGGCAGCACCTTGAGCGCCTCGATCGACAGACCGGCTTCGTTGTAGAGCTTGAGCGCTTCGGCCAGCAACCGGCGGGCCTCGGCTTCGGCCTCACCCTTGGCCCGGATAGCGTCGGCCTCGGCCAGACCGACGTCTCTGCGTTCGGCCGCTTCCGCCTGGGCGCGCGCGATGCCCTCGGCCTTGACGGCTTCGGCCGCCTCCTCGCGCCGCCGCCGGTCGGCCGCCGCGCTCTGCTCGATGTTGTAGCGATCGGCGTCGGCCTTCTCGCGCACGAGGGCGTTGAGCTCGAGCTTCTGGCGCTCGACCTCCTTTTCCGCGATGCGGATGTTCTGCAGCTTGATCTCCATCTCGCCGCTCTTGACCGCTTGCGCGTCGGCGACGTCGACCTCTTTCCTGATCGCGGCCTTCTTCAGTGACAGTCCCTTGTCGGCCTCGGCGATACCGGTGTCAACCTCGAGGCGCTTTTCTTCCTTCTTCTGGCGAGCCGCTTCCTCCTCCAGAGCCGCGTCGCGATCGGCGTTGGCGGTGGCGATCCGCGCCATCTTGAGCGCTTCCTGGATCTTGGGCTGGCCCAGCGCGTCGAGGTAGCCCTGCTCGTCCTGGATCTCCTGGAAGACGAACGACTTGAACTCGAAGCCCATGGCGTCGAGATCACGGTGGGCCTCCTCGCGCACCTTGTCCTGGAACGACCTCTGGTCGCGATAAAGCGTCTCGACGGTGAGCGTGCCGACGATGCCCCGCAGATGGCCGGCGACGGTTTCCTGAATCGTCGCTTGGACCTGTTCGGTGGGTACGCCCAGGAAGGAGCCGGCGGCCTGGTTGATCGCCGCCGGCGTCGGCCTCACTTTGACCTGGGCGACCGCCTTGACGTTGATCGGGATGCCCTGCTCGGTGTAGACATGCGGCAGATTGATCTCGAGCGTCATCATCTTGAGCGACAGTCGCTCGAAGGCCTCCCAACCCGGCCAGATGAAGGTACCGCCGCCGCGCACGATGCGGTAGCCCACGCTTTCGCCTTCGGCTCCAACGACCGCGCTGCGGCCGAACAGCTTCTTGCGGCCGAAGACGATCAAGGCCTCGTCGGGACCGGCCTTCTTGTAGCGCGTCTTGAGAAGCAGATATACGAATACCAGGGCGAAGAACAGGATCAGAAGGATGCCGCCGGTGCTCACTAGACCCATCAGATCGCTCATCAACTCACCTCCGTTGCTTTGCGCTGAATCTACACCCGGGCGCGGTGTTTGTCATGGCGCGGATCGTTGACCCTTCAGGGAAGACTTCTGACCGACAGGCTGTCAGAGTATCCTGTCACCGTAATGGCGGAGCTTCTCATCGGACACACGACCCAGGACTCGGTCCGGATCTGGGTGCGCGCGTCCGCGGAAACCCGGAGCTCGCTGTCTAGCTCCGACCGTGTGCTGGCCTTTCTGCGCGTCATTCCTGCAAGCGGCGCCGCTCCGGTCGAGGCCCGAAAGACTCTCAAGCCCAACAAGGACTTCACCGGAGTCATCGAGGTCTCTGGCCTGCAGCCCGCTGAAGAGCACACCTGTGAGCTCAGCTTCGGAGCGACAGCCAACGCCGGTCCCGGAGCGAGAGTCACTCCGACCCACCCCCAGGGTCGGTTCAAGACTTTCCCCGCGACCACCGACACCCTGGATTTCCTGCTGGGGAGCTGCAACACCCGCCATAAGCACTCCGACAGCGCCTTCCTCAGGATCGCCGAGCTCGCCCAGACAGAGAACGCCGCCTTCATGATCCATTGCGGCGATCAGATTTACTACCCACGGGCCGCCGACCCCGAGGTCGACCGTTACCGGGAGCAGTACCGCAAGACCTGGCAACGCTCACCCGTCCGGAACCTCTTCACGCGCCTGCCCCACTACATGATCCTGGACGACCACGAGATCCGGAACAACTTCCGCAATGATCGACCAGCGGTGCGCACCGAGACCGGCCTCTTCGACATGAGGACCTTCAAGCGGCGCGCGCTCAGGGTCTACCGGGAATACCAGCACAGCCACAACCCCCAGTCCCATTCAAGCAAGCTCTACTACGAGTTCTCGTCCGGCGACGTCCGCTTCTTTGTCATGGACATCCGAACCGAGCGCCGGGAGTCCACGGGAAAGATGATCAGCCCCACACAAATGACGGCGTTCTTCGACTGGCTGAGGCGCTTTCCTGGCGACCTCAAGTTTGTCGTGACGGCCGTGCCCTTTCTGGCCGAGGTGATCGAAGTCGACGCCAGAAGCCCCGGCCGAGACAAGTGGTGTGGCAAAGCCTACGAGGCCCAGCGGCAGGAGATTCTCCAGTTCCTCTGCGACGAGACCGGTCTTCGGCAGCCGGTGTTTCTCACCGGCGACATGCACAACTCCTACCACGCCACCATGAGACTGAACCGGGGATCGGAGAGCTTTCGGCTCCACGAGCTCATGTCGAGCCCGATCAACCAGAAGACCACCAGCCTGGGGCAGCGCGCCCGCTACATCCTGAACTCGCCGGTCGCCACGCCGTTCGGTTGGAACCGGGTCGTCAAGCTGGTCAGCAACAGTCAGGGCGAGCAGTACTTCGACGGCCCCAATATCATGCACATCCGAGTCAAGGATCCGTGGGTCCGGTTCTGGATCTATCCGACCCGCGAGGGAACCGGGAACGCACCGGTCAGTCGGGGCGCCTTTCAACCCTAGCCATGAGATGAACCCGCACCTGATCGCCTTCTATTTCGCCTGGCACCAGACGCCGGCCGAAAACGGCCGCTGGTACAAGTGGCAAAGCAACGACCACAAGCCCGCCAACGACGACATCTCGAGCTTCCTCTACCCGCGCCTGGGGGTCTACAGCAACAGGGATCCGGTGGTCCTGCGCCGGCACATGAAGTGGATGAAGCGCGCCAACATCGGTGTTGCGGCCGTGTCCTGGTGGGGACGTGATCACACCAGCGACGTCGACGCGCGCATGCCGGACATCCTGGACGCCGCGGCGCGGGAAGGCCTCCAGGTCACCATCATGCGCGACGATCGCTGGCAGGATCCCGACGAGTTCGAGCAGGACGTCAAGTACATCTTCGACACCTACGCCGACCACCCCGCCTTCTGGAAGATCGTCCGGCCGACCAGATACTCCCCGGACGCCGAGACCGAGCGCCCGGTCATCTTCCAGTGGAAGAGCCACTCACACCCTCCTCCGCATGAATGGCGGACGGTCTATGACCGCATCCACCGCAGCTACTACAGCTCGATCTTGCTTCCCAACGGCGCCGAGAGCCGGCCGCAGAGGATGGACGAGTTTCACTCCGACGGGCTCTTTTTGTGGGCGACCGTCGGGCGGGACCTCTCGAAGTACGCCGGATGGGTGCGGAGCATCCAGGACAACGGTGGCATCGCCTGTGTCTCGACCTCGCCCGGCTTCAACAACACCCGGCATCAACCGGATCCGGCCTTTCACAAGGTCCAGCCGCGCAATGACGGTGCGACCTACGACGAGTCGTGGTCGGCAGCCAGGAGCGCCCAACCCGATTTCATCAACGTTACGGCCTTCAACGTCTGGAACGAAAGCCTGGGGATCGAGCCGGCCAAGCCCCGTCAAATTGCCGGCTTTAGCTACGACGACTACCAGGGCGCCTATGGCAAGGTCGGCGTCGCGGCGCAGTTCGCCTACATCGACCGCACCCAAGAGCACTCGTCGGGGTGGGTTGCCCGGGAGGCTCCGTTCCTACGGATCTCCGAGGTCCGGCTCGCGCTATCAGGAGCCACCGGAGCCGGCGAGGCCCGCGTGACCTGGATGACCGATGCTGCGGCGACCAGCCGGGTCGAGTACGGGACGAGTCCCGGCTCGTATTCAGATTCGGTGGCCGAGACCGCCATGGTTCGCTCGCACGACATCCTCCTGACCGGCCTCGCCCCGAATCAAACCTACTACCTGCGCGTCGTGTCCACTCGGGACGGCTACCTCGACAGCGCCTCCCGGGAGCGACGTCTGGACACCGACGACCCGACCGAGGGCGCTCGGATCCGGGTCGTTCACGCGTTCCGCGGCATCCTCGGGCGGGAGCCCAAGCCCCAGGTCCTCACAAGATACGCCAAGAAACTGGCCGACGGCACCTGGGACGGAGCCGACCTCTGCCGGAAGCTCTTCGAAAGCCCAGAGTTCGCCAGGAAACGGGCCAACCTCACGCCCAGCGAGCTGGCGCGGGAGATCTTCCTGGGCATGCTCGAGCGGCCCCCGGCCCAGGCGGGACTCGACGACCTGGCCGGCGCCATCCGCAACGGTCGCGGCCCAGAGCGCTCAGCCGAGATTCTGGACAGTCACGAGTTCGCGGACAAGTTCCTTTGACCAAAACGGTAAGACTCCTTGTACAAACTCCGAGCGAATCTCGGTGGCCGAAGCGAGATTGTCCAGTCCGCGGCGCGAAGCTATCCCAGACTTCAGGACGAGGGCCAATCGAGGGGATCGTCGGCGGCGTCCACGAGCACCGGCTTCACTTAGGGACCACGAGGAGAGCCGAGGTTGAGGCCCAATCCGCGCGAGCGCCGTTGCCGACCACCCGAACAGGCGGGTCGGGGCCTCCACCCAACGGGGTGTTTCCAGGATCTCGAGGACCTCCTACGGTCGAGCGACGGAGGGACATATGAATTTGAAGCGAGTCGTGTATTGCGCGACGGTTCCGCTTTTGCTCGCGATTCCCCCGGCGTTTGCCGACCGCGGCGGTGCCACGATCGAGGGGCGCGTTCTGCAACTGGACGGCGCCCCCGTCGGTGGCGTCGACGTTCTTCTGGTGGAGACCGGAGCCGGCCGGATCACCGACGTTGACGGTAGCTTTGCCTTCAGCAATCTCGACACGGGCGACTATTCGCTCGAGCTGACCCTCGGGCGCAACACCCGGTCGCTGGCGCCCCTCGCCGTCACCGCGGGCGCCACCACTCGACTCGAGGAGACCGTCGACTGGGCGCTGACCTTCGGCGACGCCGTCACCGTGTTTTCCGCCTCCCGCCGGCGCGAGCGCATCTTCGAGGCGCCGGCGTCGGTGGTCTCGTTGCCGGAGCCCGAGATCGAACGCGAGGCCGCCAGCGGCCAGCTACCGAAGCTGCTCGAGTTCACGCCCGGTACCGAGATCGCCCAGGGCGGCCTCTACGAGTTCAACCTCAACGTTCGCGGTTTCAACGATCCCTTCAATCGCCGCCTGCTCACCCTGATCGACGGTCGCGACGTGTCACTACCCTCCCTCGGCTCCCAGGAGTGGCCGGCGATCTCCTTTCCTCTCGACGACCTCGCCGGCGTCGAGCTGGTCCGGGGCCCCGGATCGGCGCTCTACGGCGCCGACGCCTTCAACGGCGCCCTCAACCTCACGACCAAGGCGCCACGCTACAGCCAGGGGGGCAAGGTACGCCTGACCGCAGGCGAGCTCGACACCCGGAAGCTCGACTTGCGCTACGCCACGGGCTTGTCGGACCACTGGTACCTCAAGGCCGTGGGCGGGTACACCGAAAGCGATGACTTCTTCCGCTCCCGAGTCGCCGCCGTCGAGTACTCCGTGCCCTGCACGCAGCCGGGACAGTTCGACTGCCTGCCGCTGGAGGCCGTACCGCCAGTGCTCCAGGAGGACAAGATCTTCTACGGCAGCCTGCGCCTCGACAGAACCCTGGGCGGCGACAAGACCCTTGTTGTCGAGGCCGGCACCAGCGACTTCGAGGGTCCGGTTCAGGTGACCGAGTTCGGCCGCCTGCAGCTAACCGACGTGGTGCGCCCCTGGACGAGGGTCAACTTCAACAGTCTGCACTGGAATGTCCTCGGCTACTACACGGGGAGGGAAGGCAACGGTCAGACCTTTCTCAACATCGATTATCCCTTCTACACCGACTCCGATCGCGTCAGTCTGGAGTTGCAGGGCAACAGCTCCTTTGCGGGCGGCAGGGGCTTCGTCGTCGGCGGCGTCTCGGCGATGGAGGAGACCCTCGACTCGGCCGGCCCCAGCGGCGTTCAGACCGTGACCTTCCGCAAACGGGACGAGGATTTCCAGGCGGTCTTCGGGCAGATCGAGTACGACATCACGGACAAGCTCAAGGGCGTTTTCGCCGCGCGCTGGGACGACACCTCGCTCCATGACTCGCAGTTCTCGCCCCGGGGCTCGCTGGTCTACGCCCTGCGACCGGATCAGACCCTCCGGGCCTCCTTCAGCGAGGCCTTTCTGACCCCGAGCTACGTCAACCTCTTCCTCTATCTGCCGGTACTGCCCCCGGTGCCGTTACAGCCTCTCGAAGGCATCTGCGCCATGGGCGGTGTTGCGTGTGGGTTCGATCAGCCGGTTCAGATCCGCTCCCTCGGCAACGAGGACCTGGAAGTCGAGGAGATCCGGTCCTTCGAGCTCGGCTACAACGCGGTCATCGGCAAGCGCACCTTTCTCACCCTCGACTACTTCAACAACCAGGTCGAGAACTTCATCAGCGACTTCATCTCCTTCTTCAACCCCGGCCTGGGTGGGCGGATCCACGACAACTATCCCGCCTACCAACCCCCCGCCGCCCTGCCGCCCCCTTTGGCCGCGGCGCTGCTCGGTACACTGCAAGCCAACCTGCCGCCCGAGCTCTTCGCTATCCTCTCCACCGGTGCCGACGGCGAGCCGCTCTTCGCCCTGCTCTCGGCCATCAACTTCGGCCGCGTCGACACCCGGGGCTTCGAGCTCGCCCTCACCCACCCCCTCGCAACCACCTGGACGCTCGACCTCGGTTACGCCTACTACGACTTCGACGTCAAGGACCGCATCCCAGAGGATCCGGCCCTCCCAAACACAGCCAAGAACAAGGCCAATTTGAGCGTTACCTACGTCGGCGACCGCTTCGACGCGGCCCTCAGATACCGATGGTCGGAGAGCTTCGACTGGAGCGCGGGCTTCTACCGCTCGCGAGTGCCCTCGTACCAGGTCGCCGATCTCACCGTCAACCATCGCTTCGACGATAGCTGGAGCCTGGGTCTCGACGTCAGCAATGTCTTCGATGAATCGCACTTCGAGTTTTTCGGTGGCGACCTCCTCGAACGCCGGGCCCTGGCACACGTAACCTTCTCGTTCTAGGGGGCTGCCGGATAAGAGATCGGTTCCTGCCGACACGGCGGCCAAGCGTCGGAACTCGCTTTTGAGCCGACGGCTTGAATCGGAGAGCACGTTCATGCTTCACGTCCTGTTCTTCTGCCTCGGCTTCTGTATCGCGATCATCTACATCGATCTGGTCTTCGACGTCTCCGTCCTGCTCCACAGGACCCGCGACACCCTGCCCGCAAGCGCCCTCGCCCCCATCACGACCTACTATCGCCACGTCACCAAGAACCCCTGGCTGCTGATCTTCGTCATGACCGCCGCGCTCACCTGCATCGTCGCCGAAGTGGTCTTCGGCCTTACATCCGCCCGGGTCGGCTACGCTTCGCTGGTCATCTTCGCAGCGATCGCGGTCCTGGCGGTCGCCAGGGTCATCCCTGGCGCTCAGCGCCTCGCTTCAGGAAGAGAAGGTGTCAAAGAGCAGACCAGGCTCGCTCGGGGTCTGCTCGTCTATCACCTGGTTTTCCTTGTCCTGGTCCTTTCGCTGGCCCTTCTACAGTCGCCTTGACCGGTGGCGCAACGCCCGCCCGCTGCGACAACTACCTCAGAGGGTGGTGCGGCCGGTGCTCCCCTTTGGCAGGATCGGCAGGCAAGGAAACCGATCATGTCTCGAGCCGTCCGGGCCTCGTTGCCAGTGGTCCTCGCTCTCTTTACGGCGGGCGTCGTTCTCGGGCAGGATGTGCCCTCGGGACTCGTCGGTCCGCCGTTGCTGCAGTTCAGCTTCTCGAACCCGGGCGCGCGCAGCTTGGGTTTTGGCGGGGCCTTCGTTGCCCTGGCCGATGACGCTACGGCGGCCTTTGCCAACCCGGCCGGCCTGGTCCTGATCGCAGAGCCCGAAGTGTCGCTCGAGGGACGCTCGAGAAGCTATTCGACACCGTTCACAAACCGCGGGCGCCTCGAAAACGAGCCGAGTGGCTACGGCGTCGATGTCATAGCCGGATTGCAACAAGGGACCTCCTCGGCCGACCTCAGCGGCGTCTCCTTCGTCGCATTCGTCTATCCGAGGGGCGACGGGTCGATCGCCTTCTACCGTCACCAACTCGCCGACTTCGAATCGGGGACCCAGACGAACGGGATCTTCTCCGGCGGCACTACCTGTTGCCAGATACGGCACATCGAGGTGCGGACGCGAACCGACCTCGAGATCGTGAGCTATGGTCTGTCCGGCGCCTATCGCGTCAGCGACAAGCTGAGCTTCGGGTTGTCGCTGGTCTACTTCGATAGTGCTTCGGAGATCACCGGCGAGCCGTTTCTGCCCGACGTGGACCCTGTGTTGGGGGCCTTTGCTCCGACCTCGTATCGACCCGAGAGGCAGGCTCTCCAGACCACGATTCTCATCGACGACACCGACGTGGGCTTCACCGGCGGCTTCCTGTCGGCGCTCTCGCCCCGCTGGCGAGTGGGGGGCTTCTACCGTCAGGGGCCCGCCTTAACACTCGATGGCGAGGCCGTCGTCGGGCCGAGTGGCGACTTCTTCGGCCTCACGCCCGGGGCGCTGCTCGACCAGGCGACCTCACCGATCGCCTTTCCGGACGTCTACGGACTGGGCTTCTCTTTTCGTCCCTACGAGCGTCTGACTCTCGCTTTCGAGTGGGATCGGGTCGAGTACTCGACCATTCTCGACAGCGTCGACCAGGTCGAGTTCGGTACGGACAACGTCGTGCTCGAGGATGACGTGGAGCTCCATCTGGGCGCCGAGTACGTCTTCCTCGGCACGACGCCGGTCGCCGCATTACGGCTCGGTGTCTGGCTCGATCCC
>JAAENP010000088.1 GCA_024224155.1 bacterium | reverse complement strand
GTATCTGGACTCCTCGCGCAAGTAGGTGTGTGGCGCTGTCTTTCTACATGATGTTTTTCCTTACCAGAGTGCTGAGAGGTTGGCGACAGCGGGAGGTCTGACTGCAGTCGTATCTTCGGCCCGTTTTCAGTGGAGCTGTCATCTCCTGGCCAGGATGGAATAAGCGGGCGGGGAGCCAATCGATGTCACGGCCCTGGGTGGCCACCTTCCTATTGGGCGCCTCCCCGCCCCGGTCCGACCGGTTTGCCATCGTCACGTTTCTCGAAGCAGTCCTAGGTGGGTGGTGTCCGTGTCGAGAGTTGCCTCACGCGGCTTGTCTTTCGATCCAGTAGTCTCGATCCTCTTTCCAGACCTTCCAGGCGATGCGGGCAATCTTGTTGGCGAGCGCGACGGTGGCGCGGTTGTGTCCTCTACGTTCTTTGAGCTGGAGAGCCCACTCGTGCAGAGGATCTTTCTTGTTGTATCTCTTGGCGGCAGCGAGACAGGACCTGGCGCCATGAACGAGGAGCATCCGCAAATAGGTGTCGCCCTGTTTACTGATGTGTCCGAGTCGTCGGCGGTTGCCGCTGGAGTGCTCGCGAGGGGTGAGGCCCAAGTAGGAGGCAAAGTGCCGGCCGGAAGGAAAGCGGTAGATCTCCGCGACGAAGGCCACGAGCGCGGTGGCCGTCAGTTTGCCGATGCCGGGGACAGAGAGCAGGTGCTCGACGGCCGGAATCGTCGGCGCCAATGCCTCGAGCTGCTTGCGGGCGGTGATGCTGCGCTGCTCCAGGTCTCGGATCTCCCGGCAAGCCTCAGCCAGAGCCGCGCGTAGCGGATCGGGAAGGCCGCTGTCGGCGTCCTCGATGAGCTCCCAAACTCTGGGTACCACGTGGTGAGCGCCCTGTGGGATGAAATGACCGAGCTCGCGCAAGATGCCGCGCACGGCGTTGATCCGAGCGGTCCGGGTGGCGATCCAGGCCGAGCGCAGCCGATGAAGAGCCGCCAGGCTGTGCTGCTCGACGGTCTTGATCGGAACGGGCTGGATCTGCTCGTTGCGAAAGGCTTCGAGCAGGGCCTTGGCGTCAGCGCGATCGGTCTTTTGATGGCGCCGCCGGTAGGGCCGGACGAGGTGAGGCGGCAAGAGCACGACCTCGTGTCCGAGCTTCTGCAGCTCGCGAGCCCAGAAGTGGGCCGAGCCACAGGCTTCGAGCAGGATCCTCGAAGGCGGACGCTGTGCGAAGAAGCGCAGCAGCTTCGTGCGCGAGAGACGATGGCGCTCGGCTACCTTTCCGGGATGTCGAGAGACGGCGATCTCGAAGACGTTCTTGGCGATGTCGATGGCGATGGTAGGCTTCATGTGGACTCCTCCTTCGTACGATTGGCACGTTCGACGATGCCGCAAACAGCGACTTTGGCACTACGATGCCGTACTCAGTCGCGGGAGGAGTCCATTCCATCAATGTCAAGCGCAGACCTCCAGGGCCCGCTCGACACCTCTTGGCATCGAACGTCCAGTTGCGGTGTAGCTCGAGGCTTGGACTACGGGTTCTCGGCTCTCGGGATCGCTGGTTGACGGGCGCCGCCGGTGTTGAAGCGGTGCCGGTTCTTTATGCTGAAGCTGAACCAGACTTCCATCAGGGCCTCGGGGGCCATCTCTTCGTTCGGTTCGGTGAGGGGGCATAGTCTTATGGTCGGGCCTCCGGAGCGAGCCTGAGGCCAGCAGCACGAGAGTACTCCCGGCCGGACCCGTTCCGGGGACCAGTCGCCCTTCGGATGCTCTCCCTCGAACCGTTGAACCAGCGAGATCGTTCCGTCGGATCGTCGAGCAGGCAAGAGTCGTAAGACCTCCTCGTCGAGCTCCGCTCGAGGATCCCTGGATCAGTGCTTCGGGTCGTACCTCTCTTTCTTCTTCCACATGACGAGAACCGCTGCGGCGAGTTTGCGTGCCACGGTCAGTCGGGCGAGGTTGGGTCGGGTGCCGTTCTCGGTGAGTCGGACGTAGTCGGTCCACAGCGGCTCCATCTTGAAGCGGGTGACCGTCACTGCGGCTCCCTTGAAGATCCCCTTGAGCGTCCGGTTGCAGTCTCGATTGAGTCCGCGAGTCTGCTGGACCGGCGCTCTGACCCACTGTCTCCCGACCCGGACCCAGTCCGACGAGGTCCGGGTAACGATGCCGAGACCACAGTAGGACCAGAACTGCCTCTTGGTCCGGAAGCGATGCGGTGTGATGACGATGGGTAGCAACTGCGCGACCCGGATCGGTCCCAAGCCCGGCGCGGTCCTGAGGATGCGAGAGATCGGATGCCGACGGGACTCGGCGATCATCGCTTTCTCGATCTCGCCCCGCAGCTCCTCGATCGAGGCCAGCTCGAGCCCGAGCGCTTCGACCGACTGGCGCATCCAGACCGGGAGCTCGGGAAGCCCCTCCGCCTGCTCCGCGAGACCATGCCCCGGGTAGAACACTGCGCGCCTCCGATAGGCGCTGCGCAGCCGGTTCTTCGCCCGGCCTGCGTCTTCGGTCAGCATGTCGTAGGTCCGCGCCAGCTCGCGCAACTTGGTGAAGCGCCGAGGCGCCTTGTAGACCTCGGTCTTGATCTGCCCCGTGCGCAGATGCTCTGCGAGAGCGCGTGCGTCGATCGCGTCGCTCTTCGATCCGGCCTTCGACTGCGGCTGCTCGACGACGAGTTCGGCAACATGTGGCTCGAGGATCTCGTGGAGCCAGGCGCTCCACTCGCCCTCCTCGAGGCAGACATGCAGCTGCCCGGGAATCTGTGCGAGATGGCCGATCAGCGCCTGGCCGTTGGTCTCGACAACATCCTGTCGGACCTTCTTGCCGGCCGCGCTCATTACATAGATCGTCGAGCTCTTCGAATGGCTGTCGATTCCGAGATAGCGTTGCATCGCGGTCCTCCTCTGTGGGGGCTTGGTGCCTGGGTTGTTTGGCGTAACCCAAGCTTCGCCTCCGCGAGGAGGATCGCCAAGTCTCACCGAACGGGCTAACGAGACTCGGGAATCGGCACATCGCGATGAGCCGCCCTGCTGCGAGATCAGGACGTGGCTTTCCTACGATGTCTTATGGGACGTGGCCCTGAAGCCCGGCTTCCTTGTCCCGAGCGCGTTCCGATCCCGATGAGGAAGGTCTTGACCACTTCGTCGTCGCGGGCGTAGGCTGGTTTCTGCCTCGAAAAGGCTCACCTGGGGAGACCCAGGGCCGCAAAGCCACGGGTCCTAGCTTCTCCGCGACGATTCCCCGCCACGAAGATCCCAAGATAGCCAGGCTGCCGAAGGGCTGGTCGGGGAGTTGTTCATCCCCACCGCGGAAGGAGCTCAAAGTGAACTGGAAACTGGTGGCGTTGGCAACGGTCGTTTCAGGCACGGTGAAAACGATGGGGTGGACGCTGTTCCTGGTTTTGCCCGTCTTCGCATCGAACAGCGCTTCGAATACAGAGCAGGGCAGGGTGGTCGATGGCGAGATACTCGACCACGCGGTCATCTACCAAGGTTCCATCTCCAAGGACCAGCCGATCCGGGTCCGACTCTTCGCTTCCGAGAATGCCGACGTCGGCAAGACCGGTAAGAAGAAGTACTCACATATCGCCATCATGATGAAGCAAACGGCTCCGACGGCGTTGTTGACGCAGTGTCTCGAAGGGCTTCGAGAAGGGAGCTTCGCCGATGTGGCCGAGCTGAAGCGCGAAGATGACCCACCAAAGAACGCTCTCGTGATCGACGGAGAGTTCACCATGCTGAATCCTGGAAGCCAGGCTAAGCGCTATTTCGTGGGGATGGGTGCCGGCAGGAGCAAGATCTGCGTGAAGGGTCACGTCGCGCGAGCTGAAGATGTCCTGTTGGAGTTTGAGCACTGCCGCATCGGGGCTGTCGGGTTGTTTGGCGGTAACGCGGCCAAGCAGATGAACACGGACAGTCTCAGGACCGGCGGTCGCGTTGCTGAGTTCATGGTCGAGTGGGCTCGCGGAGCGTACGCAGAATGATCTGCGCTCAAGTCGAGCTTTGATCCTGAGAAGGGGCATCGGAACCATGTCGACCGAAGCCGCAGTGCCAAAGAAGCGAGTCTGGGGTCCTCCTCCGAGACCGCCTGGCTTTGGGGCCAGGCGAGCTCGACGCCGAGCCGCCAGAGGCCGCCGGCCGCCGCCTAGAAGCTGGGCTGTCTGGCTCTTGGGCGGACTGGCAGCCGGAGTGCTATCCGTAGGGCTGTGGGCCGCTCTAGCCTACGTACTGGATCTCTGGCTTGCTTCTTTCGCAGTTGTGGTGGGTGCGGCTGTGGGCCTCGGCGTGAGACTCGCTACGGGTCGCGGGGCTGGTTCGCCTCCGGGCTGGCCGGCAGCGTTGCTGGCGCTAGCTATCGTCGCGATCGGGAAGTCACTCATCGGCTTCGTCCTCTTGCAGCACCCGCCCCTTGAAGAACAAGCCGTGGCCAAGCTGGCGGACATCGTGGTAAGGGACTATGAGCGGGGTGGCAGGGGTGTGAATTGGCCTCCTTCGAGTGGCCCAGGAGCGGCATTCTTGGAGCGCCACTACCCGCCGGAGGTCTGGAACGAGGCGGTTCTCAGATGGAGGGCGGTGCCGGAAGCTGACCGAGGGTGGTACCTCGAGGACCAGGTTCGCCTGCCGCTGCTCGACGAAGAGTTCGTTGTGGCGCATCTCGCCGACCAGATCGACATCGAGAACGGCCGGTTTCCCACTCTTGGCGCCGTTCGGGAAGCCTATTCGACAGCGACCTGGACCGAGGCCGAAGGTCGTTGGTCGAGCATGACTCCCGACATGAGGCTGAACGTGATGGAGGGAATGGTATCTCGAGGGCCTTTCTACGGCGTGTTCTTTGTCCTCGGGGTAACCGCAGGGCACTCTTCTGCGCTGGATGCCTTGTGGATCCTGCTCGCGCTTGGCGCAGCGTGGTGGATCTCCTCCTGGCGACAAACAGCCACTGGACCTCGGATCGAACTCAGCGATAGGGCGTCCGGGCCCCGCCAGCCCTCGCCAAGTGAGGCCTCGTCCGGAGATGACCGATCGGACGGCCAGTGCTCGTACACCGACTACGACACGCTGGCCGACAAGGTGGAGTTGGTGCCCAACGTGCGGAGCGAGGCTATTGCGGCTGATGAGCTGGAGACCTTCATCGGGCTCAAGAAGGACTACTACATACGCCAGTGGGCCGTCCCCGGATCGATGAGTTTCAATTGGGCGGCATTCTTCTTCGGCATCTGCTGGCTCGGGTATCGCAAGATGTACGCAACGGCCGCCATCGTCATCGCTGTCCTCCTCCTTGAGACCGTCGTCGAGGATCTCGTCATCGTGAATGTCCTCGGGGCGCCGCAGGCAGCCCAGTTGATCGGTTACGCAGTGGCCATCGCGTTGTCGCTTGTGTGCGGCTGGCTCGGCAATCGCTGGTACTTCCGCCGTGCAATTCGGGTCATCGCAGAGGTCCGTCGATCGGCACCAGATGAGAATGCGCATAGCAGACGACTGGCCCGACGCGGCGGCACAAGCGCTTGGGGACCGGTCCTTGTCGCGTTGATGCTTCTCCTCGGGTTGTTCATATCTGCCTTCGTTGTGCCTTCGCCAGCAATGTATGCGGACGTTTCGAGCCTGGATCCCGCCAAGATAGGCGAGATCAGTATCACTCTCGAGGGAGTGATTTACTTCAACGGGGTCGAGACGACCGCAGAGCAGCTGCTGCCCGAGCTCAGGAAGCTGAGCGAGATGGGCGGTGGTGTCCTCTATTACCGCGCTGGTGGTAGCGACCCGCCGTGGGCTGCCGAACAAGCGGGCGCGAAAGTCATGTGGGAGATTGGCTCTGCGGGCTTACCAGTAGAGTGGTCCGACGAGCTCGCTAGGTAGGCGACCCCTGGGTAGAGTCGTTCGCCGAAGGTCCCATATGTCGCCCTACTCGGACATCTGACCACGCTGAGCGGTGTCCTAATTACAAGCGGATTGGGACGGGAAGTCGCCATCCGTCCGGTGTGGATAACAGAAAGCGCTGGGCTGGTCATACGCGTGTAGATCCGCAAAACGGAGCTTTGTGAAGACGAACAAGCGATAAGAGGCGGAGTAGGAATTCGGCTTTCTGGGGTTGCAGGTCGCTGCAGGTCGCCGGCCTACTCCTGGTATTCCCTGTCCTTTTCGGTTCCGTCGTGCTTGCGTGCTGGAGCGTCAAAATCAACGACGGCTGCTCCGGGGTCTGTCAGCGAGTAGGCCACGGTCTTGCGCCTACTGGCGACGCGTTGGCCCTCGACCTCACTCTGGAGCGAGTAGGAAACGATGAACATCGGCTCAACCGCCGCCCGGGATTTGCCCGCGGGCATCACATACATGACCCGGCTCCAGGCGACCTGCGGTTCCGCGCCGGACGGAACGCTCTTGTAGAAGCGCTGCATCAGCTCGTTGGTCCGGACACTGATCTTCTTCTTCGCACCTTCGAGCGTCGACTCGAGCTCGCCGCCCTTCCACTCGCCATGCGGGGTGGCGCCGCCGAACCTCAGGCTGCCAAGCCGTCCGGAGGCGAGTATTCCCAGTCTCACGCCGGCGTTGGCCATCTCGAAGCCGTTCAGGCGCGGGCGAAACGTGAAGCGGTACTCGACCACTCGTCCGGGCTGTACTTCTTTCTCCACCGACCCGTCACCCACCATCGCGTAGCCGACCTGGAGGGCGGCACGCTGGTAGAGACGCGGGTCGATGGCGCCGACCTTGGCCAGGTGCTCGAGATGCATCTCGGCCGTTTTCTGGGCGCGCTCGAGCCCCACGTCTTCGGCCGCCTCCTGGACCTGGTCGAGCTCCTCGTTGAGAAGCCGGATCTCATCGTACTCCGCGTCGTACCGAACCAGGACGGCTGAGTCCTCCAGGCGTATCCAGCTCCCCGCTTCCTCCTTCTGCAAAGCGCGCTCGATTGCGCTAGCCGTACTCGATTCGTAAGCCGTGTCTTCTCCGACCAGAACGCCCAGCGCGCCGGCCAGTCGCTTGCGGGCAACATCCGGGCCGCCCGCCCCCCGGCTCATCTCGTAGGCCACGACAATCGCGCCCGGCTCGAGAGCGGGCGAGTCCATCTTGGCAAGGTGCGATCGGGTAAGCATTCTGGGGCTCGGAACGCCCGAGGCGGGACGCATTTGCTGCGCGTCGGCCAATCTTCCGGCTCCCACCGCCAAACACACGAACGCGATCGAAAGCTTCAGACAACGTGTCTTCATGGCTTCGCTCTCCTTTCTGGAACCGGCCTAGCAGCCGCTGTCGCCGTTGTTGTACATGTAGTAGCAGTACCAGCTGTCGGGCTCGATCGCGTCCGAGAGCAGCACGCGGTCGCGCAGCCTTGCCGTGCTGCGCACCCAGCCACAGTGCGAGGAGGAGACCCCGAAGGTCAGGGCGATCGGCGAATTATCGCCGGTGAACCACCCGGGCCGGTCCTCCATCTCTTCGATCCAGGCGCGCTCGTTGCGCAGGTCGTCGGTCTCTTTGTAGAAGTCGCGCGGCTGGTTGTCCTTGACACTCGGCGAGTTGTGGTAACCGAAGGTCTGTCGGATCGCCTGGTCGAAGTGCATCGAGAGCGAATCGAGATGCACCGTACAGCTCGTCACCCACATCGCGTAGGCGGCATCGTCGCCGCCCTGAGTCCCCAGACGGGTGCTGGCGGGAAACGTCACCGTGCAACGGCCGTTGCGCTGAAAACCGAACTGGATCAGGCCTCGCCAGCCGTGGCCGGCGTAGACGCTCAGAGTCTCGTCGTCGCCGGCGACGTGGTCGATGCCGCCCAGGTTCTGCTCGATATAGTCCTCGGGCCACGCGTTGACGTTGGACCACCGGGTGCCACCCCAACCGTCCGAGTTGAGCCGGCTCTTCAGGCTGGATGTGACGTTGTTGAGATCGGCGTTCTCGCAGCCGTTTCCGGTGTAGTCCGTGGACTCGTCGATCCAGTAGCGCGCTCCCGCTGCCTCGACCGGAAAGGTCGCCAGAAAGACGACGGCCCAGGCGAGAGCGGTCGCACGGGTGAGAACTTTCATTCCGTACCTCCTTTCGTGCGAGACCGGCAAGGGTGCCCGACCTCGCTCATTGGATGAAGCTCGAACCGAATCTACTCGATCTTTATATTTTGTGCAACAAAACTAATCGAGGCCCGTGTGACGACCCTCTTGTCTCTGCTCAGCGCCCTTCCGCGGAAGTGCGCCGAAGCGCTCGATTCAGTTGGCTCCTGGGTCGCGGAAGCGATCTAGGGCCGCGAGCTTGTGCTCGAGCCACGACGACAGAGCTCGGAACGTTAGAGAATGTCGCCCTTATCGACCCGGGGGGCGTCCCGGGTCGTGTGGGCGGGGAGTCTCTGAGCCAAGCGGGTCCGATAAGCGAAAGATGAGCTTTCATCTGCCTATTGTTTGCTCAATGTTTGCTCGAGCCCTCGGGGATGGCTGAGGACGTCCGGGGCAACGTTCTCTAAGTCTCTGATCTGTCAAGGGTTGGCCCGCCCTGCGGTTCTGGAAGCGAGGCTCCGACACTGTGATCATCGATCACCGTGTCGCTGGGAATCGCTAAGCCCGGCCTGCAATGACCTCGAGCACGTTCCGGGGCCCGGCGACGAGATCCAAATCGGGGAATGATACCAGGTAGCTTTCTAGTCGCCCCGATCGTTCGTCGCACGACCTTCACCGCCGGCCGGAGCCGTTGGCCCAAGAAACCCACTGAGACTCCGTGCGCCCTGCAGGCTTGTGTCGCCTTCGAACTCAAGAGCAGAATCGTGATGACGTTGATGGAAGGCACATGGTTTTTTCCCTGTGCCAATCGCTGGCCTCATCGGACCATGTGACCGGCAGGCCGGAGGCTCCGATTAGGAACATCATCCCTACCCTGGTTCGTTCAGCTTCGGCCGGTGGTTCTTCGCCACCCAAGATCCTGCAGACCAACGCAACTGAGGTGTAGACTGTCGTAATCGGATCCCGGTTCCGGAGCTCCGTCACCGCCGCGGGTGGTGGGAGCGACACGTTCACGTCACTGGCGATCAGGTGGGCGAATCTCGGCTCCAGAGGACTGAGGTCAAGGGCCGTGCAGGCTCCAGGCGTGGGTCGCTCCTCCAAGAGGCTAGGAGCAGCGCCTCGAAGCATAGGAGGAAATGGAGATGAGACAACGCAAGGTTTTGGTGGTGGGTGACTGGTTCGTGGATGACCACTGGGTTGCTGGCGAACACCGCTCGTCAACCTCTAGTCGCATCGGCAAGAGACACCTCAGATCGCTGCAGTCAAAAGAGAGTGCAACGGAGTCCCTGTGCGGAGCAGGACGGACGGCATCAGTGCTGGTCAGTGCAGAGTTTAGAGTCTCCGGGGTGGGGATCTGCGCAGAAGCGGACGAAGCAGTCCTTCTTGCGCTCCTGGACTCGGACCAGCTCGCCAATAGAAACCCGCACACGCTCCAGCGTTGGGCCGATGCAAGAAAGCCTAAAGGTATTGAGTTCACAAACCTGGGATCCAAGAAGTCAGGGACTTCTCGCGCAATCCGAATCTACGAAAGAGAAGGGGCAAACGTCGTTCTAACGGCACGTTTCGATTGGGAAACACAAGTTCCTAAACAGCTCGACCTACAGCCCTTGATTCGATTGATCCGGAAAGAGGGTCAAGATATCGAGGCGGTTGTAATAAAGGACCTGGGCAAGGGACTCGTGAGGACGAAGCTTGTCCGGGTCCTAGCCGGCGACCTCAGCAGCGTGCCATGGTTCGTTTCCACAAAGGAGTTCTTGCCGTCCTGGCAAGAACTCCTGAAGGACGTGGACCTGCGCGTGTTTCTGATACCTGAGCTGGCAGCGAGAGCTGCTATCGGAAAGCCGCTGCGAAAGGAGGGTACAGATCGTGCGCGCCGCTTGACGTCATGGATGGTTGGATCATGTGAGCCATCAAAAGGCGCTCTCACCCTCTTGAGGGAGTTCCTGTTGCCGCTCTTCCCAGATCGTAACCGGGCTCTCGGACCTGGTTGCGTGGTAGTTGTTGCTGACGATTCGACGGTTCTCGCGCTGGCGACCGAGAAGAATGGCTTTGCTTTTCATCATAGCCTCCAAGCCCCGATGCCTCCTATGCCGTTCTCGAGTGTCCTTCTCGGCGCCTTGGTTAGGAGGGTTCTAGATAATCCGACGAGGTGTCCGTCGGAGTTGACGGAGGGTGCAGCTGATTTTGCCTGCGAGTGGCGGTTGGCTGAGCGACGGCGGGCTACAGACCACCGGAACTGGTCCCCTGCTCAGGAGCCTACTGACGATGGACGGCTGGAGAAAACAGTCGGCGCAGAGATTTCCACTTTCGACTGGAAGGAGAAACACGAAGAGTGGAAGCGGGCGTTCAACCCGGAGCACCTGGGGCTGGTTGGACCACAAGCAAGTCCACGGCTAGAGCTCTGGCGCGCGATGACAGAGCTTCGGGGCTATATCTGCATAGGTCGTGAGAAGCGGCGCACCGTCGCGTCGCTTGTCCAAATGCTGAGAGAATTCGCGCGAAGTGAGGTCCGGAAGACCGAGAGCGCGCTTCTCAAGGCCTCGCCGGGGTCGGGCAAATCGCATCTCGTAAAGTGCTTAGCACACCTCGGGGATTTTGAGGTTCTGCGGTTCGACGTATCACAGCTGTATAGGCAAGAAGAGCTGATTGACTGCTTTGATCGGATCTCTACAACGCAAGCTCAGTTGGGGCGAGGAACGCCGCTGATCCTTTTCTTCGACGAAGTCGATTCGGAGTTTGGCGGAGTGCCCCCCTATCGAAGCTTTTTACGACCCTTGGAAGAAGGGGTTTATGTTCGAGCGGAGAAGCTGTTCCACATCAGGCCCGCTGTTTGGCTCTTCGCCGCGTCGAAGTTCAACCCGGATCATCCGAAAGCGCGGGATTTCCGGGACCGTGTGGGCGGTGAATTGCCGTTAGGCAGCGGGGACGGTGAAGCTGCCGATAGACAATACGAGGCCCTCGAAAGAGCATACCTCGGGGCTGCGACCTTGAAGCTCGCCTTCCCAGAGATCGAGGAGATCAAGGAAGATGTCCTTGACATGTTCGTCCGACTCTCCGGTGTGTCGAATCGCGTGCTTGGAAGGTGCACTGCGGCCTTCTTCAACGTGCGCCAGCGGCGAGTGGATTCGAGCAATATCCCGTGGAGGTGGATCGAGAAGAAGAAGATCAGCTTTGAGCGAGACGCGTGGGAGGAAGCCCGGAGGCGCCCGCCTCACCCGAGGTGGGTGCGGATAGTGGAGAGACCAGGGGGGGAATAAGACCATGCTTGAGGTCGAGGACCTGGTCCTCACGGGAAGCGAGTCACAAGATCCGGTCATGCAAGGGCGTGGCCCGCAGGGCGGCGCGACGGAGCTGCTTGAGCGACTCACAGGCGATCAGGAAGGTGTCGTCAACGGGGCCGAGCTGGATTTCAACCCCTGCAGGCCGAGGAGACGACTCGAGTTCGGTGGTTTCCCGCCTGAAGGCCTTAGCAGTCGCACGTGTTCCAGGCTGCCAGGGTTGGGAACTGAAGGCCACAGGATCAGGCGGATTCTGCCATGAGCTCCAGAGCCTCCCGGAGGCGCGTGAGGCACGAAGCCAGTGAACCAACCACGACCGATATGTCCCCCTTACCGGCGCAAGAAAAGCAAAACCAGCTCTCTCTCCCCACGCCACTTGCGAACTATCACTGGGGCAGGGCACCGACACCCTGACCAGGGATCAGCGTGTCGCGAGCCCTGCCATCCGGCTATCAAGACTGCTAACCGACTTGGAATCAATACCTTATCGAACCAAAGCCAACTCGGTTCGGTCTTCGGTAGGTTCGCTGAGCAAACATAGAGCAAACAAACGGATTCCGCCCACCTCTTGTGGATCGCTCGCCAAGCAAGTCGGCTCTTGGCTTTCTGACAAGGCACCTCGCTCTTGAGAGACTGGCGGAAGAAATCTTGTCGACTGCACGTTGAGGGACCCGCCGAATTAGCCTCATTCCGAGTCCTGACCGAGAACTTCCCTGGGGCTGACTACCCTCCGGTTCACGGCCTCAGCCAAGGGGCGGTGGTCCTTGACGTTAGTGGTCAGGATCTCCGCGCCTTCCGGACAATAGAGTGCAAAGATCGCATCTCCAAGGGCGCGGCAAACCTTCTCGGGCATGGCTTGCGGCTTCTTCTTGATCAGCGCACGCAACGCGTCCGCGCAGCGCCGACGCTCCCTATTGTCCGGGATGCGTATTCCGGCGCATCGTGATCACTGATTCCGCTGGAACGTGATCACCGATTCCGGCCATTGTGATCACTGATTCCGGCGAACGTGATCACCGATTCCGGTCATTGTGATCACCGATTCCGGTGATCGTGATCACTCC
>JAAENP010000087.1 GCA_024224155.1 bacterium | reverse complement strand
CGCTCGAGCTCCTCGTAGCTGGCGTCGAGGTAGGGCAGTCCGTGAAGATCCAGAAGCTGCATGAAACCTGCCTTCGTGGTCCCCAGGATCTCGGCGGCTCTGCCGGCCGAGATGACGCCCTCTTGAAAGAGCTCGAGCAGAATCCACTCCCTGGCCCGACGCCCCAGCTCCGAGGGCTCGACGTTCAAGGCGACGATCAGGTCGCTCGGTAACTCAACTTCGATCTTGACGGCACTCATCGTTGACTCCAGCGGGCTAGAGGATTCTACACCAGGACCGATCTCCACCGAGCGCGAGGCACTGGAATGCGCCTCACACGACGCTCTGCTACGATCGTAACGTACCATCTATCTCCTGGCGAAGGAGGGAATCTTCAATGGCCGACACCTTGACCTGGCTTCACCAGTCCGATCTCCATGCCTGTAAACCTCGGACCTGGGACGCCAAACGCGTCACGGACACCCTGCGCGCAGATCTCCGCACGATGCGGGACAAGCACGGCCTGCATCCTGATCTGATCTTCTTCACCGGCGACAGTGCGTTCGGACAGATCGGCGAGCAACGCGGTGAGTACATCGCCGATCAGTTTCGCGAAGCGCACGATTTTCTGACCGCGGTCCGCAAAGTCTACGACCCAGCGGTTCCGCAGCGGCATCTCTTCCTGGTGCCTGGCAATCACGACGTCAATATCCATCGGCTCACCCGCTTCGAGACCCAATGGCTGGACCAGACCGTGTCACTCGCCGAGATAAACCAGCTCGCCCAGGACGCAGGCGCCGAGTGGAAGCAGCTTCTCTCGAGGCTGGCCGACTACGCGACCTTTCTAAGAACCTCTGGCTACGAGCACTTGCTGACCAGCCGCGAGCACTTGACCTACGCCGACGCACGCGAGGTCGCGGGCGTCCGGGTCGGGATCGCCGGGTTCAATTCCGCATGGTCTTCACGCGGTGCGGGTCGGGAGGAATCGGGCCGACTGTGGATGGCGGGTCGCTTCCAGCTCGAAACGCTGCGTCAGGAGATGCCACCGCACGACTTGGCCATCGCACTCGTCCACCATCCGGCCAACTGGCTCGTGCCGGAAGAAGGGCGGACTCCGGTGAAGAGTTGGAGATCGAGGGACCGACCTCATTGGCTGCCGAAGAGGTCTTCAATGGGCTGCGCCCTGGCAAAGGCCGGTTGCTAGTCCGAGGTGCCGCCGGCTGCGGCAAGACAACTCTTTTGCGCTGGGCCGCCGTCCAAGCTGGTAAGAAGATCGGCGATCTCGACCCAGTAGACGGCCCGGAGCTGCCGCCGGCCGAAAGATCCCTGGTGAAGCCAGAATCCACGGCCGACGATACGTCGCCGCCCCTTGGCGAAGACTGGCGGAGAAAAGTGCCCTTCGTTATTCGCTTGCGGGACTGTCCGGGCGGGCAGCTGCCGCGGCCGAGCGACTTCCCCCTCCTGCTCGCAAAGGAACTGCCGGATCCTCCGCCTGACTGGATGGACGAAGTCCTAAGCAGCGGCCGGGCTCTGATCATGTTTGATGGCGCGGACGAAGTACCGCCTACGGCGCGAGGAGAAGTGCTGCGCGAGATTCGGCAGCTCATGCGCACACATCCGGACAACTACTACATCGTGACCACCCGGCCTGAGGCAGTCGAACGAGTCGAATTCCGCGAGCTGGGTTTCGTCTCGGCCCGGGTCGAGCCGTTGGCTCCCCACGATCGCGATACTTTTATCGATCGTTGGCATTACGCGATGGAAGTTCGGTTGCGCAATTGGAACGAGCCTGCTGACTTGCGGCCATTGGCTAGGAGGCTGAAGCGGCGCCGTATCTATTTAGCGGGTACTTGAGTCCTGGAGAGAAGATCCGTGAAACGGTTTCGTGCTTCTGTCGCCAAGGCGCCTATGCCTGCTCCCGCTGCGCGAGATCGGGCGCATGGTCGGTGGCTGGCGGCGGAGGGTGGAAGCATAGCTGTTCGAAGTGTGCGTCGTCGTTTCTGGAATTCGGTTGTGTGTCCGATCCTGGGGCTCGTCGCTGGCTGCGTGTTCCTCTGGAAGCAGTCGGGGTAGGGATGGCAGGGAGGCAACAGGCACATAGACTCATGCCTCCCTTGCGTGGAGGTTAGCAGCCGTTGCTCAGAGTACGGGTCGTGTGGGCGCAGCGTCAGGTAGCGGCAGAGGGGGAGACCGGGCTGGATTGGCAGGAAGGTCCTCAGGCAGGAGGTCTTTGGCGACGGTCGGTTTCGGGCAACGGAGCAATGAGATGAAAATGAGCTGGGGATCGAGGTCTTGCTGAAGAGCCGTGCGAAACACCGTGGCGATTCTGGCAAAGGTCTCGGCGCCGTTCCAGGTTCGATGGCCGCCGCCGCAGTTTTTTCGGGTGGCGATAATGGGTCGCAGGGCCTGCTCGGCGAGATGGTTGGTTGCTGGCAGCTCTGGGTGCTGGAGAAAGGTGAACAATGCCGTTTGCTCCTTGCGGAGGTGCTTGGCGAACTTACGGTTTTCTTCCTCCTTCGGGCGCCAGCTCAGCAGCCGTTTCATGGCAGCTTTGAGGCGCCCGGTGGCCACCGCCAGTCCGTGGGCGGAGATCTCGCCGGCGTCGCGGCGATCACGCAGCTCAAGGGCTTTCTTGAGCAAGCGCTTCACGGCGTGGGGGAAACGGGCCGTGCCACCCAGCGCCGTCTCGAGGTTGTCGTGACAGCGACGCAGCAAGTGGTGCAGGCAGCTCTGGTGCAGGGCCTGCTGGAAGCATCTGTAGGATGGCAAGCCATCTCGGACCATCTTGCCAGGGTAGTCTTCGCCGAGGATCTTGGCGGCCTCTTGGAAACCGCGCCCAATCTCCACAGCGTAGAACGTCACCCAAGTCGTGACGTAAACCCACAACCAGGCCGAGGCCGCGCCCACCCGCCAGCCGGTCTCGTCGGGGCTGACCCATGGCGCCTTGCGCACCGCTTGCTTGAGAGCGTCATAGGTGGGCTCG
>JAAENP010000086.1 GCA_024224155.1 bacterium | reverse complement strand
TGGTGAGCATTCGCTCAGCCTCGGTGTAGCTCGAGCGTTTGCCGCGGCGGGCACCGGTTTCAGCCCTCTTCTCGAAGTCCCGAAGATACGCAGCGATGACGTCCGCGACGGTGAGTGCCTCGCGGTCACGTTGATCGAGGACCTCGACGACATCCCGCCGCGCAGCCTTTATCCCGTGCCACTCTTCAGCGATCTCGCGTGCGCGGTCGAGGGTGAGGTCGCCGAAGTTGCCGATGCGCTTCATGGCGCGCTTGCCACCGGGGCGGCGAACGCGGAACCAGAACTCCACGCGGCCGCCTCGGGCTCGGACGCAGAGGCCGGCTTGTTTGCCGTCTGAGCGCATGGTTCGGAACTTGGGATCCTGCTGGGCATGTCGGCGCAGGGCGTCGAGTTCGCGTTTGGTGAGGTCGGCGCTCTTTCGCGGCATTGCTAAGACGTCGGGGACGGAGCCCCGACGCTACCCTCGCTCGCTTCCCGGTCGACCCTGCTCGTTGAACTTCGGGGCAGGCAGAGGTCGACCGCTGCCGAGGAGTGTAGCCGAAAGTGGTAACCATAGTGGTAACCAAAAACTAGCGAGTCAAGCCGAAAACCTCCGAATCTTGTAGTAGCTACTTCGGCCTCGCGAGGCACACGGAGAATCCATGCAAGTCACTCTAGTAAAGTGACTTAAGCGTACAAACTGGATGATAAAAGGAGTATCAAAAGTGGTGTCCCCAACGGGATTTGAACCCGTGTTGCCAGCTTGAAAGGCTGGAGTCCTAGACCAGGCTAGACGATGGGGACGGAAGGGGGGGCCGGCTTGCGCGGGCCGCGCGGATGATAGCAGCAATCCCCCGAGCTAGCGAGATGGCTGGCGGCGTCTTCTCCTGAAGTACTGATAGGCGGTCGAAGCGATCCAGAAGGGCCCGGCAAGCGCCGCCGCGGCGACCCCGACGCCGACGTTGCCGCCGAGCGCGGTGGCGAGCTGGTCCCGAAACGGATCGTCGTTGACGAGATAGGTCCAGGTCGAGGTCGGACCGGCGAGGCCGAGGGCTTCGAGGTCGACGCCGCCGGCTCGTGCCTCGATCGACTCGAAGGTCTTGACGATCTCCGACTCGACTTCGAGCCGCATCTCGCGAAAGGAGTCGGCCACGGCGCGGGTGAACTCGACCAGCGGGTCGTCACCGCCGATCTTGCGCAGGTGGATGCCCTCGCGAATGTCGGCCGCCCTCGCAAGGTGGCGGCTCCAGGCGCGGTCGAGGTGAAACAGAACGATCCTTCGTTCGGCCTCGGCCAAATAGTCCTCGCCAAGGTCCTTAGCCAGGCTCTGGTAGCGCTCGGACGAGCGTTCCCGCAGCCGGCCCGGCGCCCGGCGCTCGAGCCACGTACGACGCTCCCGGTAGACCGCCCGGCGCTGCTCTTCGAGGAGCTTGGAATAGTGATTGAGCGTGTTTCGAATCTCGGCGTTCTGGCCCTCGATGATCCGCTGGGCGCGCGCGATCTCGTGTCGGATGAACGGGTTCTCGAGAGCCTCTTGCTGAGGGCGCGGGTAGATTTTCGCGGGGATCAGATCGTTGACGCCGTAGCGAACGATCAACGGATCCTCGAGGCTGACGAAGAAGCGCGAGGTGCCGGGATCGCCCTGCCGACCGGCTCGGCCGCGCAGCTGCTGGTCGATGCGCAGGCTCTCGTGCCGATTGGTGCCGATGACGCAGAGCCCCCCGAGGTCGACCACGGCCTCATGGTCCTGCTCTGCCGCTCCGCCCAGCTTGATGTCGGTGCCGCGGCCCGCCATGTTGGTCGAGATGGTGACCGCGCCGAGCGCGCCGGCCTCGGCCACGATCGTGGCTTCTTTCGCGTCGTTGCGGGCATTCAAGACCTGGCAGTGGACACCGACCTCTCTCAGCAGGCCGACAAGCTCTTCGGACTCCTCGACGCTCGCGGTTCCGACCAGGATGGGACGACCTTGCTCGTGGACGCGAGCGATCTCGGCAACCAGCGCGGCGTGCTTGGCCGCACGATGAGTGAACACGTGATCGAGCTCGTCGAGGCGAATCGAAGGCCGATTCGGCGGAATCACGACCACGTCGAGGCCGTAGCAGGACTTGAGCTCGCCGGCCGCCGGCCGCGCCGTGGCGGTCATGCCGGAGAGCCTCGGGTAGAGCCGCAGATAGTCCTGGAGGGTAATCGAGCTCAGGATCCTCCCGCCCGGGCGACGCTCGAGTTTCTCCTTGGCCTCGAGGGCGGCCTGCAGTCCATCGGGCCAGTGCCGGTCCTCGACCACGCGGCCGGTGAACTCGTCCACGAGTCGGATGCGGCCCTCGCGGACGATGTAGTCGACGTCCCGATGCAGAAGGTGGGTCGCGTGCAGGGCGCAATTGATCTCGGTCAGAAGCTCCAGGTTGGCGCTCGACAGCAGATTGCCGCGGTCGATCAGCGACTCCACCCGCGCGATGCCGTCGTCCGTCAGCTCGACGTTGCGCTCGTATTCGTCGGTCGCCCAGTCTCGACCCCGCTCGAGTCCGTGCACCAACTCGGCGATGCCCACCGCCGAGGCGTCGGGCAGGCCGGCATCGGCGGCTCGTCCCGCGATCACCAACGGAACCCGCGCCTCGTCGATGAGGATCGAATCGGCTTCATCCACGATCGCGAAGTGAAACGGCCGATGGACGATCTCTTCCGGTTCCCGCGCCAGGTGTTCTCGAAGCAGATCGAAACCGGCCTCCTTAGCGGTGACGTAGGTGACGTCGCACGCGTAGGCCGCTCGCCGGTCGCGCACGCTCATCCCCTCCTCGACCCAGCCGACCGACGAACCCAGGAATCGATAGATCGGGCCCATCCACTCGGCGTCCCGGCGAGCGAGGTAGTCGTTGAAGGTAAGAACGTGCACCCCCTTGCCGGAGAGACCCGCCAGGTAGGCCGGCATCACCGCCGCCAGGGTCTTGCCTTCACCGGTCGCCATCTCCACGAGATGGCCTTCGTGGAGGGCGAGGCCGGCAAGCACTTGAACGTCGAACGGGCGCATCTCGAGCGCTCGGCGAGAGGCCTCACGAACCAGGGCGAAGGCCTCGACTACGAATTCAGGCTCCGCTTCGTCCGCGCGCGCGCGACGCCGGAGGTCGGATGAGCGCTCACGCAGCGCGAAATCCTCCAGGTTACGCATCTCGGTCTCGAGCTGCCCGATCTGGGACAGGCCCGGCTGATACCGGCTGAGGTCTTCCTCGATCGAGCTGCCGTTCCAACGCTCGATGCGATCCCGAAGTGAAGTCAGATCCCAGGCCATGGGTTTAGAAGAAACGGTAGCACGGGTGCGACGGTGGGATTCGGTCGACAGCCTTCGCTTCGCTCGTGGGCAAGCGGGGTCGACCGCTCCACCGGGGCAGTGGAATACGGCACTTTCAGGGCTCGACTTCCCTGCTAGCTTCGAGTCATGATCGCCAAGAGATCGGCCGCGTCGACCTCGTTGGCACTGGTGCTCCTGGTGCTGGCCCTGGTCGCCCCGCTGCGGGCTGCGGAGTCAGCGGATCTCCATCACCAGGACCACCCGGAGACCTCCCCCATCCTGGCCGAGTACGACTTCGAATGGCAGTCTCCGTCAGGGCCGGACACGTTCTGGGTTCGCCAATATGGCGACGGCGAGGTCGCCCTGAGCAACGCCTTTCGGGTCAGCGGAGCCCGGTCGTTGCACATTTCAGAAGTGCCTGGCAATCGCGACTTCGCCGAGTTTCTGGCCTACTTCCGAGAGTGCCGCGAGGGGACGGTTTTCATCCAGTTCTATCTCCTGCTGACCGACCCCGAGCAACGCTTCAACTTCGGGCTCGCCGGTCCGGGCTGGTTTCTCAACATGGAGAAGGGCGGTCAGGCGATCTGGCTCCAGACCGACGATGGCGTGTTTCGGCACCTACCGGGTGGTGAGGGGCCAGGTGCCAAGAGCGGGCCGAGCGTCGAGAACGGGGGATGGCAGCAACTCTTCGCGCCCCGTCCCTTCGCCTGGTACTTCGTCGATCTGGTGTATCACGTCGATGCCGGCAGGTACGATCTGGCGATCTACGAGGAAGGCGTCGAGGAGGCGGTGATCGACTTGAGAGGCGCACCTTCCACAAACGGTCATCCCGGCTCCTCGGTCAAGTACTTCTCGCTCATCGGCGACCTTGAGGACGCCGGACGCTTCGACTTTTTCGTCGACGACGTCATCATCGCGACCGATCCGGCCGTTCGGCAGCAGCCTTTCGTAGCGCCAGGGCGCCGCCGGACCTTCGTCGAGATGCTGCCGGTGGGCTCGCTCAAAAAGCTCTCGAAGCAGGAGCGGTTCGATCTCTTCTGGAACGCTCGGCACTGGCTCGATGAGCTGAGCGCCACAACCAGGAGCGCACGGCTCGACGGCCTCGAGGCGGCTGCCGACGAAGCCTTCCTGGCCGGCGAGATCGATCTCGCCGAGGAGATCTACGTGCGGCTGAGCGAGCTCGGCTCCCGTCGGTCCCGGCGTGCTCGGGTTTTGCTCAAGCTCGCCGATGTCAAGCACCTGCGCGGTGACGTCGAGGGCGAACGGGCGCTGCGAGAAGCTTTCTACGGTCGCTTGGACTACGAAGAGAACCTCTAGGGTCGGGAGGGGACACGAAGGAATCGTGTCCTCGAGGGAGAGGCGCGGCGCGAGCCGTGATCTGGCTCTTCGTCGGCACTGCCGATAGAGTGGGCGGAGAGGAGGTGGACGATGAATCTCGAATTCGAACGAAGCCTCAAGCTGGGACTAGTTGCGATGCTGATCGGCTTCCTTGCCGGCCCCGCAACAGCGACTCTGCCACCCGCCGGCGAAGGCGTTGCTCGCCTCTTCTGCCCGGACGACGGCCCCGACACGCCGCCCCGCAATGTCGTGCTCAGACAGGAGATCGAGGCCGAGTATCTCAATGCCCTCGAGCGCGTGGGCCTGTTCGCGTCGGTGTCGCCTGATGCCGAGCAATCTGTTGCTCGGAGAGGCAGAATGAAGGTCACGGTGACGGTCATGCCGCTCTTCGGACCGGCGATCCGATTCCCCCGAGTGCGCGGCCGCCAAAATGTCGACAACGGCCTCACCGAGGCGAATAGAGTCGTCGCCGGCAGGATCAGCCTCGGCGCCATCGTGGAGTGGCGCTTTCGGCTCACCAAGTACGAGCCGTTCGACGGCTGCGTCGAGGTTTTCGCGGCACTCTTCGATCCCGCCTTTCAGGAAGACTGACGGAGAAAACGATGAAAGCAATCCTGCTGGTGGCCGCTGTTCTACTCATCTGCGCCACAGGCCCGGCAACCGCCGGGCCGACCCCGCCCGAGAAGACAGAGGAGGCCGAGAGTGCAACCGATTCCGACGCCGTGGTCGAAATCGGAGCAGCCCTCGACGCAGCCCTGGCCAAAGGGTGGAACAACCTGCATCTTCTGGTCGAATGCCAGGGAGCCGACGGCATGGAGAGGGTCGAGGTGTTTTCCAGCGGGGTCGCGACGTGGGGCGGCGACCGGCAGTTCGAGCTGTCGCAGGAAGCGCTGCTCGGGCTTCTGGGCAAGATTCGCGAGAGCCGCTTCGCCGACCTCGAGGAGTTCTACGGCGGACCGGACCCCGTGCGTGTCAAACAGCAGGGCGTCCGCATCCCCTGCCGCGTCCGGCTCGAGATCGACGGCATCGCCAAGCAGGTAGCCCAGCGACTCGAGGGTGAGCAGTCGGAGGTTCTGAAGCGACTCGCGCTGGAGATTCTGGACCTGTGTCGCCAACCGGGACTTGCCGGCGTCAGCATCGCCTCACTTTCGGCCGGTCTCGACCGGCTCGCGCGCGGCGAGCTCCGGCCGGAGGCCCTGCGCCTGCTTGTCCACCGCAAGCCGGAGCCGAGATCCGCCGACGGGGATGTCAAGGGCTGGCTTCTGAAGATCGTCGGCCGCTGGGCCACAATTCAGAGCTTCACCCCCGGCACCGGATACGGTGTTCCGGTTCGCCGCCAGCTCGGCGACGAGGAGCTCGCGGCGATTCTCGGCCGGCTGCTCGAGGAGGGTTTCGAGTCCCTACCGTCGAATCTCTATAGCGAGCACTACACCGACATCTCGGTGGAGATCCTGGGTCGCGACAAGCGGGTCCAGGCAAGGCGCTTCGCCGGCATGACCCGCAAGACCCACGGCCGGGAACAAGAACGGTTCGACCGCATCTTGGCGAAGCTCAGCGAGCTGCCGGCTGGAGCCGCCGGGCAGGCTCCCGATCGCGGCGAGAGCTAGCGTCCCTGCGGCAAGAAGAAAGGGCTGGCGCAAACGCGCCAGCCCTTGTCGAGTCGTGCGGCCAGGTCTTCAAGCCACAGTGGCTACATCCTCAATCACTGCCCGAGTCGGAATCGTCGTCCTCACAAATGCTGAAGCTGCAGATCTGGGTCTTGAAGTCAAAGGCGCTGTCCGTCTCGTAGTACTCGTTGGTGTACCAGAAGGTGCACTCGTCCTTGGGATCGACGCTCATCGAGGAGTAGTCTCCCCAGCGATTGAACGAGTCGATCTGCGAGCCCGAACCTTCGACGCAGCTCGTCTCCCCGCCGGTCATCACCCCCAGCGGATCCCCGTTGCGCCGCGTGGTGTAGCGAACGGCGGGGTAAGTCCTCGGGCTGGACACGGTATAGCCCACGGCGATGTTGCCGTACTTGTCCTGCGCGATCGAGGGCATGAACCGGTGCTCGCCATCGGCGGGGGCGTAGGTGCCCACCTGATGGAGAGTCCAACCGGAACCGGTGTTGCGGACCTCCGCCCAGCGCACCCCGGACTCCAGAACACCGTTGGTGGCATCCCCGTCCGCATCGACCGTCGCGCTCAACACGACCGCCTCGACGTCGGAGTCGGAGTCTGAGTCGGAGTCTGAGTCGGAATCGTCGTCCAGATCGTCCGTGTCGAGCTTCCGGTACTGGGCGCGGAACATCGTCCGAAAATCGATGTTGTCGAGACCGTTGCCGCTGGCGACGTCACCCGGGAAGGGCTGGTCGACGCAGTTGCGGCCGCCGCCGCCGGCCACATCGCAGGCGAAGGACTCGTACTCCGGAAATGGAATCAGGCCGAGCGCCGTGAAGGTCGAGTTGGCGGGCGTCTTGAAGTCGGCAGCGAAGTCCCAGGCCAGGATGCCGTCGGGGCCGGTGCTGCCGCTGAAGGTGAACTGCTCGCTATCGAACAACTGCCAGTAGGTGTTGGGCTGGCGCTTGTCCGGCTTGCTCTTGCCCTCCCAGTGGGACGGCTGCACGCCGATGATGATCTCGTCGGTGGCGCCGATCGGCCCGATCTTGAACTGGATCGCGGTCGCCGGCCTGCCCCTGAGCATCTTGTTCTTGTCAAAGGCGATGGCACTGACGTTGGCGAAGGAAAAGCTGCAGGTCGTCGGGCTGGTCAAGAAGCACTCGAAGTCGTTGGCCGTGTAGTGCCAGCTGTCCCGCCAGACGCCCAGCTTCGGATAGTCGTTGATGGCGAAGACGCCGCCGAACTGCGGGACCGCGGTGGTGAAATCGTAGAGGTAGTACTGGCCCAATGGGTCGCTGGTCTTGGAGACGGCAAAGCACTGGTGGCCGTCAGGCCCCAGGCCCGCAAAGACCGGAAGCGAGAACTGCGAGAAGATCCAGCGCTTCTTTTGCTGGTCGTAGAGCACGACCGGGTCGCCATCGTTGGTCAGTTCGCAGACGCCTCCCGTACCGGTGAAGAAGATGTTGTTCGGCAAGGGACCGAGCACCGTCGAGCCATCGGTCTTGTCGAAGATCTCGAACACCAGGTTGTT
>JAAENP010000085.1 GCA_024224155.1 bacterium | reverse complement strand
TGGGTTTTCCCAGGTGTGCCTTTATCGAGGCAACTATAGACGTTACGCCTGCTATTACAGACGACGCGCCACCCGAATGGGCAGGATGGGCGCGACCAGCCAATGCCCAGGCCGTTCGAGGCTCCACCACGCAGCGCCTACGCGCACCTGGCTACCGATCAGCTCTTGCGGCGGTCGTTCTCGCTCCGCCGATCTCCGCCGCTGCGGCGGTCCAGGAACATCGAGAACGGGAACAGGTTTCTGATCCCGCGCTTGCTCTTGCGCCGGTCTTCGCCTGAGCGACGATCCCTGCCGGTTCGTCGCTCCGGGCCTTGCCCCTCACCCGTTGATTGCTCGGGCATATCCAATGATCCTCATTCTGTTATCCCCTCACAGCATAGCGTTTTCGGCCGAGGTTTCCCGGAAAACCGCCACCTCGTGACGCTACTAGCCCTGGTGAGTATCAGAACCACAGTGGCGGTGTGCTTTGATGTTAGCTGGCGGCCAAGCTCGAAGGACGCGAGGCTGCGAACGTGGTCGAGTTCCCCGCAAGCGGTAGCTCGACTTCGAGAGGGCTCACACGTTCGCAAACACGGCGAGGGCGAGGTGGCAACTCGCCTCAGCGACTCCTCTGACCTCTGAGCCACATGGCTTCGAGCACTCGTGCCGAAGACAGAACGATCCGTCGGTGAGTGAGGTTGTCGATCTGCTCTTCTGAGACCGGTCCCGGTCCCGGATCGACAGCCGCGAGGGTGAGAGACGGATCTTGGGCCATGGCAGCAACGGTCCACCCAACCAGCATCAGCGTCAGAGATATTGGATAGATACCTGCGAGCTTCATTGTGGGGGCTTGCGCCTCGGTTGGAGAGAGGTTGACAAGAACGACCGGTCGTGCTATTTTCTTGCCGACATGAGGAAAGGGCAAGACACCAAGCAGAGGATTCTGAGCCAGGCGCTGGACCTCGCGAGCACCGTCGGGGTCGAGGGCCTCTCGCTCGGCGAGCTGGCCAAGGCGACCGACATGTCGAAGAGCGGGCTGTTCGCCCACTTCGACTCGAAGGAAGGCCTGCAGGTCGAGGTTCTGGAGTCCGCCGCCGCTCACTTCATCGAGACGGTCGTATCTCCGGCTCTGCGTGAGCCCCGGGGCGAGCCTCGGGTGCGGGCTCTGTTCGACCGGTGGATGGCGTGGGAAACGCTGCGCACAGGCGGATGTCCGTTCATGGCCGCCTCCTTCGAGCTCGACGATCGCCCCGGGCGCGTCCGCGACGCGCTGGTCGCAACGCAGCGGGACTGGGTCGACACTCTGACGACCGCGATCCAGATCGCGGTGGAGGAAGGGCATTTCCGAAAGGACCTCGATGCCGCGCAGTTGGCTTTCGAGGTCTACGGGGTCTTCATGGCCTTCCACCTGCACCATCGTTTGCTCCGAGACCCGAAGGCGCACAACCGCGCGCTGAGTGCACTCGAGCGGCTGCTGGCCTGCGCCAGGTGATCTGACGAGACGAGGGGCACCATGTTTCAGCATGACGTTTCGAAGGAAACAAGCACGACCGTTCGTATGTTTTTGTTCCGGAGGTTCAACTTGCTTCTGAGTCGATTCGCTCCATCCCTAGCCGCCAGGCTGGCGGCACGGCTTTTCGTTACGCCGACTGCGACTCCGAAGCCCAGCCGCGAGTCCGCGTGGGCCGAAGGCGCCGACCGCATGACGATTCCGTCTCCGCTCGGGCCGATACCGGTCTGGGTCTGGGGAACCGGCTCGAGAACCGTTCTTCTGGCTCACGGCTGGTCGGGCCGGGGTCTTCAGCTGGGCGCTTTCGTCGAGCCGCTGCTCGCGCGCGGCTATCGTGTCGTGACGCACGATGCGCCGGCCCACGGCGAAGCCTCCGGCCGGACCGCGTCGATGCCGGCGTTCGCCGCCGCGCTGGGCGCAGTAGCGCGCCGTTTTGAGCCCGTCGAGGCGGTCATTGCGCACTCGCTCGGCAGCACCGCGGCCATCTACGCCCTGGCCGAGCGCGAGCTGAGCGCCGATCGGGTGGTCGCGATCTCGCCGTCGGCGCGGCTTCACGCCATCCGCGAGCGATTCGGTGAGCTGACCGGCTTCCCGCCACCGGTTGTCGATCGGATGCGCAGGGCTTTCGAAGACCGTCTGGGGTTCGAGTGGGATGCGTCCGAGCCGCTACGACTCGCGCCGGGCATGCCGATGCCGCTCTTGGTCATCCACGACTCGATGGATCGCTTCATCTCGCACCGAGAGGGCGCCGAGCTTGCCGACGCCTGGCCCGAAGCAAGCCTGATCACGACGACGGGCCTAGGCCACCACAGAATCCTCCGCGACCCGGAGGTGGTCAAGGCAGCGATTGCTTTCATCGGCGAACTCGCGGCGTTTGAACCAAAGGCAATGACCAGATTGGAAAGGAGAGCGTCATGATCGTCACCAGCAATACAGTAGTGGGCTTCATCGCCTGGATCGCAGAACGGCTCGGCTTCGCGTTCGAGCTTCCCAGGGATCTGCTCGTCGACGCTCTGGCCGGCGTGCTGGACGAAAGGGCGGTCTCGGAGCAGCTCGCCTACGGCAGGGACTGACTCGCGGCACCGTCAACATCCGCCGTCAGGCTGAAGGTACTCGCGCTCCAGTGCTCGGAGCGCATCGAGCGCCGGGTCGGCCCGGCTCGCGTCGAGCTCGCGACCTCGCTTCTCGAGGCGATGCTGTCGGACCTCGCCGAGCTGTCGGGCCTCGGCGAACCCTCGGTCGAGAACGGCGCGGAGAGCAACCCGTGCCTTGGTCGCGGTGAAGAAGCGCTTGCCGTAACGGCGCAGCGCGCGCCGGTCGATGTCAAAACCGAGCCCCGGGCGCTGCGGAAGGCGGATCTCGCCCTGGTGGTGCAGCCAGGGCTCGGTGAGAAGCCCGTCTCTCGCCTCCGGGACCCAGCCGGGTGGATCGAAGGGATATTCGATGCGAGCCTCGCCGTGGCGCGGAGAGGCCGCGAAGAGCTGCAGGTTGACGGCGAAGCCGATGCCGTTGGTCCAGGTATGTGGTGAGTAGAGAGCTCCCGCTCTTTCGACCAGACGGGCAATCACCCAGGTGGCAGCAATGCCACCGGTGAAGATCGCGTCGGGCTGATACCAGTCGAAACAGCCTTTCTCGAGCATTACCCGAAACTCGGGTAGGCCCTGGCCGTTGAGCTCGCCGCCGGCGATTGCCAGATCGGTCGCCTGCCGCAGTCGCGCCAGGCCCTGGTAGTCATCCATCGGCAGGGGCTCCTCGACCCAGGCGAACCCCAGATCCTCGGCCGCGCGGCAGAAACTGTGAGCGCGCTCGTAATCCCAGCGCGGGGCGTCCGCGACGACCGCGACCCGCCAACCCTGATTGGCGTCGACACCCAGGATCAGCTCGTCGCCCGCCGCGGCTCGCGCGGCGCGGATCTGGGCTATGTCCTCGTCGAGGGTCTCTGCATGAACCCGTACCTTGAAGGCGTCGAAGCCCTCGGCTCGTCGTGTTTCGATCTCTTCCTTCCGGGTCTCGGACGAGCGCACCTCACCGCTCGAAGCATACGCCCGGACGCGTCCGCCGCCCCCGCCGAGCAGCTTCCAGACCGGGCTGCCGCGCTTCTTGCCAACGATGTCCCAGCAGGCGGGCTCGATCCAGCCGGCGTTCCAGCCCAGGTAGCCCATCTCGCGGATGCGCTGTCGGACGTTGGCGAGGTCGTCGGCTCGCTCGCCGAGAAAGTAGGGACCGAGCAAGGCGCCGAGCCCGGAGCGCTCACGCCCCATCCGGGGTGCCGCGGACCAACCCTCGATGCCCGACGTGGTGGTCAGACGGATGAGATCGAAGCGGTTCTCGTTCTGCACCAGGCCCGGAATCCAGGCCGGCCGGAACGGAGCCGGCAAGGGCACGGCCACGTGCCAGAGATCGATGCGATCGATTCTCACGGCGTCACCCTTGTGCCTGACACGCGAACATTCTACGCGCGTGCGATGATCGTCTCGAGGGATTCACCGAGTTGGGCCGACTACTTCTTCTCTTCATTCTCGTACCGATCGCCGAGCTGGCGCTCTTGATCGAGATTGGCAAGCGCGTCGGCCTGCCGGCCATGCTGGCGCTGATCGTCTTGACCGGCGCTCTCGGCGCCTACCTGGCCCGCCACCAGGGCCTCGGGGTCCTCGCCAAGATCCGGTCGGAGATGAACCAGGGCCGGCTGCCCGCAGGTCAACTGGTCGACGGCGCTCTCATCCTGGTGGCGGGAGCGGTGCTCATGACGCCCGGCGTTCTGACCGATGCGCTCGGGTTCTTTTGCCTGATTCCGCCCGGGCGCAGGGTCATCAAGAAGTACCTGAGCCGGCGCTTCGAGCACGCGGTCAAGAGCGGCTCGGTCAAGATGTCGGTCGATCTTGGCGGCGGTTTCGGAGCGCCATATCCGAGGGAAACGCGTGACGTTACGCCGCGGTCGGAGAAGCTCGAGAGCCCGCCGAACCGGGACGATTCCGCGAGCGAACCCTAGCGCGGGCCAGATCCAAGACGGAATGAAGGACTGTCCTCGGCGTTCGAGGATGCGGTCCTTCGGCCAGCTTTGTTCACCGGCCATCCTCGGAGGGCTGTCGTGAAGTCTACCGTGCCCATTTGCCTGGCGGTGGGCAGTTACGGCAAAGTCGAGGCCATGTTCGAAGCGAACGCGACCAGCGAAGCGGCCCCCCGGGAGGCCGCCGCTCGGGTATGGGAAGAGGATCTCGAGGTCCTCGAGCCGCACTTCCGGGTCGACGACGTCCCGCCGCCGGTCGAGACGTTGCTCTACGCCTTGCAGCACACGCTGGTAGACGTCTCGCCGTACGTGCTGCCGCTGGTCGTGGCTCGGGCCGTCGGCTACAGCGACCTGCAGGCCGCGTACATGATCTCGACTTGCCTGGCATTGATGGGCGTCTTCACCTTTATCAATGCGACCTGGGGGCACCGGTTGCCGTCGGTCATGGGACCGTCGGCCACCAACGCCGGAGCCATGGCCTCGGTGGGCGCCATCTTCGGCGCGCCCGCGATGTGGATGGGCGCCTTCGTGGGCGGCATCTTCGAGGCCGCGGTCGGCGCCAGCGGCATCCTCACCCGGTTGCGCCGCTACCTTCCTCCCTACGTGTGCGGCATCGTGGTGACCACAATCGGTCTCACCCTGGCCCGCATCGCCGGGGGCTGGGTCTTCGCCGACACGCGGCCGGCCATGCTCACCCTCTCGGGACTCACCGGCTTGTCGATCGTTCTGCTTACGGTCGCGGGCTACCGCTTCGGTCTGGGAATCCTGGCGCGCGGATCGATTCTCTTCAGCCTGATGCTGTTCGGTGTCGCGGGGGCCGCCGCCGCGGGATTGGCCGACTTCGCTCCCATCGGCGAGGCCGCCTGGCTCGGTCTACCGCGACCGCTGGCCTTCGGCGGGCCCGGTGTCGGCTGGACCTTCGTCGGCGGGGCTGTGTTCGGGATCCTGGTGGGTTTCGTGGGCTCGATCGCCGAATCGATCGGCGACTATGCCGGAACCTGCGCGGTCTCGAAAGTAACCTATACCGTGCGGCACATCCGCCGGGGCATTACGGTAGAGGGGATCTCTTCCGCCGTGGCGCCTCTCTTCGGCGCCATTCCGCTCACCACTTACAGCCAGAACACGGGAGTGATCGCCACTACCCGTGTGGCGAGTCGACGGGTGATCCAGGTGGCCGCCGGCATCCTGGTGCTCTACGGGCTCTCGCCCAAGGTCGGGGCGCTTTTGATTCTCATACCGCGGCCGGTGGTCGGAACCGTCTTTCTGGTCGTCTGCGGCATGATCGCGGTGGCCGGGGTGCGGCTGCTTTCGATTGGCGAGAAGGACGAGGTCTACATGCTCACGACCGCGATCGCACTGATTGCCGCGGTAACTCTGCCGGCGGCGGTCGGCGGCAATCGGGAGTGGCTCGGGGGGCTCGCACCCTTCACCCGCCTGCTGTTGAGCAATGCCGTGGTCATCGCCACCATTCTCGGTATTTCGCTCAACGCCGTTCTGCGCGCGGTGCTGCCGGCTCCTGAGGTCTCGACCTGAGCTCCAGCCAAATGGGGCCCCGCCGGTTGTGAGGAGTAGAACCCGGGTGACTTCCACGCCGTAGAACGATCATGAATTCCAGGCAGTTTCTCGTCGGTTCACTTCTCTTCGCGGTCCCCGCCGCGCTGCACGCGGTGAGCGGCTCGGACTGGCCCGGCTACCTGGGCCCGACGCGCGACGCGCGAGCAACGAGCCCGGGCGGCAAGCTTGCCGATGCCGGCGACCTCGAGTTGGAGACTCTGTGGCGCAGACCGCTGGGCTCGGGCTACTCGGGGATCTCGGTCAGTGGCGGGCGAGCGTTCACGATGTATTCCGATGGCGCCTCCGACATCCTGGAGGCGATGGACGCGACCTCGGGCGAGAAGCTGTGGAGCCGGGCGCTGGCGCCGACCCTGAAGGGAAAAAGCGGCGCTGCCGACGGCCCGACCGGTACTCCAGCGGTGTCGGCCGACGTGGTGTACGCGTTGGGGCCGAAGGGTCAGATGATCGCGGCCGAAGCTGCTACCGGCAAGGTGCTGTGGCAGCGAAACCTGGTCGGCGAGCTGGGCGCGTCCATCCCGACCTGGGGAATCAGCTCTTCACCGCTTGTCGTCGGTGAAAACGTGGTCATTCTGATTGGCGGTGACCGCCAGGGTACGGCGTGTGCGTTGGACAAGACCAATGGAAAAACGGTGTGGTGCAGCGGCGAAGCCGCGACCGGTTATCAGAGTCCGGCTCTCCTGAAGCTGCGGGGGAGCGAACACCTCGTCGTGGCCTCGAATACGCACCTCTACGGTCTGGACCCTGTGGGGGGCGAGCTGGCGTGGAGTTTTCTCTACGAGCCGAACGGTGGCGAGGGGTCGTCCCAGCCGGTGACCGTGGGTGAGGATCGAGTCCTGATCGAAGCCGAAGCCGGATTCGCTCTGTTCAGGCTTCATCCCGCGGCACGCGGCTTCATCTTCAAGAAGTTGTGGCAGACGAAGAGCCTCAAGGACAGCTTTGCCGTGCCTCTTGCCCAGGGCAGCGAGCTCTACGGGTACAGCGGCTCCATCTTCTCCTGTCTCGATGCCGAGACCGGCGAGGTGAACTGGCGATCCCGAGCCTCGGGCGAAGGCGAGGCCGTCTTGATCGACGACTTGATCGTGACCTGGGGCAATGACGGCATGCTCCGGGTTGTCGCACCCGACCCGGGCGCCTACAGGGAGATCGCGTCTCATCAGACTCTGGATCGGGGCAGCTACACCACACCCGCGTACTCCAACGGAGTGTTGTTCGTCCGCAATCTCAAGGAGATCGCCGCGGTGCAGATCGCGCCGGCTTCGGGGCCACAGTAGAAACAATCCGGCGGATGTAAACGGTTTGCCCTGGTAGCGTCGTCTAGTAGACGATGACCCAAAGCGCGGGCGCCGTGGCTCTTCCCGAGGCACATACGAACGAAGTCGCGGATCTGGTGATCCGCGCGCGATCCGGCGATCAGAGGGCGTTCGGCGAGTTGGTCGAGCATTCGTGGTCGCCTCTGGTGACTCTGGCGCGCGGACTCCTCGCGGCGGAGGAAGAGGCCGAAGACGTCGTGCAGGAGGCGCTCGTCCACGCCTGGAAGAGGCTCTGGATGCTGCGCCGGCCGGAGAGCTTTGAAGCATGGATGCGTCGGATCGTTGCCAGGCGGTGCCTCAGCCGGGCGCGGCGCCTCCGCCGAACCGAGGAACTGGTCGATGTTCCCGGCGGCGCCCCGGCGCCCGAGGCCGGCCTGGAGGCCGCAAGACTGCTCTCGACGCTCGCTCCTCGGCAGCGAGCCGCGCTCTACCTCACCTGGGTAGAGGGCTGCACGGATCGGGAAGCGGGGCAAATTCTCGGCCTCAGGGCCGCGACCATTCGAGTGCATCGTCATCGAGGGCTGGAGCGACTGCGACGAACGGTGGAGAAGAAACCATGAACGGCAAGCAGCTGGATCGAATCCGGGGCGAATTCAAGGCGTGGACGCAGCGGCCTTCGGGTCGCTCCGTTGCCGAGGTGCGGACCCGAATCCTGGCGAGAATCGACCAGGCTCCGAGACGCTCCCGCTGGCGGCTGGCGACGGCGACGACCCTGGTGGCCGCGGGGCTGACGATTGCGGTGCTCGTGGTCGTGACCGGCGTGCCCTCGGGCGGCCCTTGGGGCGAGCGGCAGAATCTGCAGCCGCCGGTGTCGACGGTATCGGCGGTATCCGAGCAGGCGGCCAAGCCGTTGCTCATCTACGAACTGCGCTCCGGAACCAAGCTCTATCTTGCTCTGGCCAGGCACTCGCAATCAGCCGCGGAATCCGTAGATGAGAGATAGAAGGGAGATCAATCATGAAACGAGGATGGTCGATTTCGATACTGGTGATTCTCGGGCTCGGTGCGCTTTCAGCGGGAAGGGCCGATGCCGGTACCGATACCGGGGACGGCGCTGGAGATGTGCTGGTCGTGCGCTATGCCTCGCTCGTGGGTGGCCGCGAAGCCGGAAGTGCGCCGATCTCATCGGGAGTTCTGGGGCGCCGGGAGCTCCATCAGTTCCTGTTGGAGTGGCAGCCGGAGTCCGACAACGCAGAAGTGCGAGAGGTTTTTGCGCTCAACGATCTGGGTGAGCTCGCGCGCCAGGCCACGCAGCTGCCTCTGAATGGTGGCGCCGTGTCGGGGGTCTACGTTCACGGGGATTCGAGCTTCGAGATCGACATGGACATCCGACCATCGAAGACCCTCGATAGCGGCGACGACGTGATGACGATTTCGGCCAAGATCAAGCGTGACGGCGAGCTGCTCTCGGGGCCGACCATCCATACTCGCCTCGGCGAGCGCGCCATCGTCACCTCGGCCGAGGGGCCCGATGGGCCATTCCTGTTCTTGGTCGTCGAGGTCGATCGGATGTCTCAGGCCGAGTTGGGTCGACGGGGACTGCGCCATTCCTGGCGCAAAGACCTCATGCTGGTGGACGGCGAAGAGGTGACCGCGCCGGTGCCGATCGAGAAGACCCAACCGGCCTACCCGGCCGAGGCCCGCGAGCTGAAACACCAGGGGCGAGTGGTGTTGCGGATGGTCATCAATGCCGAGGGCGTGATCGAAGGGATCGAGGTGCTCGAGGGCCAGCCGTACGGGCTCAGCGAGGCCGCGGTGGCCGCGGCCAAGACCTGGCGCTTCAAGCCCGCGCTCTACGAGGGCGAGCCGGTCGCCGTCGTCTATATGGTCACGGTCAACTTTCGGCTGGAGTGACCGCACCGGTACTCCCGCCCGCTGAGGTAGTGGAGTTACCACCCGCCCGAGTGTTGCGATGGGCGGTTGTGTGTGTACTCTGACCCACAAGACACGGAGCACACCCCTGCGGCTCGCGAATCGTGCGTCTATGCCTGGTCAGCAATCTCAATTTGAGTAGCTGGTACAGCCTCGACCGCGAACCGGCCATGCTCTCGCTGCCTATGGGCCTTTTGTCCCTGGCGGCGGTGCTCGAGCAGAGCGGCCACGAGGTTTCTCTGGTGGACTTCAACTATGCGCTGGCCGAGGGCGAGATCCGCCTCGACGAGGACTTCTATGCCGATGCTTCGGCCAAGATCCTCTCGCACGAGCCCGAGGTGGTGGGCTTCTCCACGATGTGCAACTCGTACCACATCGCTTTGCGCCTCGCCGAGGCCGTCAAGAGGAAGCTGCCGCAGGTACCCGTCGTCTTCGGCGGACCGCAGGCCTCGGTCGCCGACGTCGAGACTCTCGAGGCCTTTGCCTTCGTCGATCTGATCCTCCGCGACGAGGCCGAGGAATCTCTGCCGCTACTGCTGGCGGCGCTGTCGACGGGCGGCGAGCTCGACGCGGTCCCCGGGCTGACCCGGCGTCGAGGTCGTGAGGTCGTACGCCATCCCGATGCGCCGCTGGTCGTCGATTTGGACTCCCTGCCGATACCCGCCTACCACCTCTTTCCCTACGAGGTCGGTAGCTCTCCGGCCTTGGACGTCGGCAGAGGATGTCCGTTCGCCTGCAGCTTCTGCTCGACCTCTACCTTTTGGCGCAGGCGGTTTCGCCTCAAGTCCGTCGATCGAATCCTCGAGGAGATGCGCGGTCTCCAGCGAGACCACGGAGCTTCCCACTTCACGTTCATGCACGACCTGTTCACGGTCAACCGGCGCCGATTGCTCGAATTCTGCGACCGGCTCCTGGAAGAGAAGATGGAAGTGGAGTGGTCGTGCAGCTCGCGAGTGGACTGCGTTGACCGCGAGGTCCTCGCCCGCATGGCCGAAGCGGGTTGCGAGGCGATCTTCTACGGGGTGGAGTCGGGCTCGCCCCGGATGCAGAAAGAAATCCGCAAGGATCTGGATCTGGAGCAGGTTCGAACGGCCGTGGATCAGACCCTGGAATCGGAGATGCGGCCGACGTTCTCGTTCATCGCCGGCTTTCCGACCGAGACCACCGAGGATCTGGTGGAGACCATGGATCTTGTCGAAGAGCTCTTGCGGCGGCCCATGGTCAACGTCCAGCTCCATCTTCTGGCGCCTCAGCTCGCGACGCCGGACTATGACGACCATGGGCATCGCCTGCGTTGGGACGGCTACTACTCCGACATTTCCGGGGCCGACTACCGCTTTCTCGAGCCGGAGTGGTTCCGGAGGCATCCGCGGCTGTTTACCAGCTTCTACTATTTCGAGACCGAGGGGATTCGGCGCGAGCTGCTGCGCGGACTGGACCTTTTCGTTCATGGTCCTTGCTCCCAGATGCGGGGCACGGTCCTCGGTCTCCTGGGCGAAGAAAGCTCCCTGTGGCAGACCTACGAGGCTTGGCACACCTGGGCGACCGACCACCGCCGGGGCGGCGGACCGATGACCAACCAGACCCTCGATGAGTTCCTGCTCGATTTCTACGAGTTCGCCGCCGACACCATCTCCGGAGGCCGGGCGAAGCTCGACCTCGGACATGTTCGCGACGAGATTCTCGCTTTCTATCTGCGCCACTACGATCAGACGCCGGTCCGGTTCGTGCCTGCGCCCGAGCTCAAGGGCACGACCGCGACGCGTCAGGGGACAGGAGCCGAGTGATGGGCTATACGACTCTGGGTTTGATGTTGGGATACGGATGCAACGCGCGCTGTCGCTCGTGCCTTTGGGGCGACCTGCTCAACCGGAAGGACCGAATGAGCGCCGAAGACGCGTGCGCCTGGGTCGACCAGGCCTACGGTCTGGGCGAGCTGCGGCTTGTCGGCTTCAGCGGCGGTGAGCCCTTCGTGTTCCTCGAGACGATGAAAGAGGTGATGCGCTACGCCAAGGAGACCTACGATCTGCCGTCGGTTGCCGTCACCAATGCCTTCTGGGCCAAGACCCCACGGGCCGCACGCGAGCAGCTGGGCGCGCTCTACGACTTGGGGCTTCGCCAGCTGCTGCTGAGCGTCGACGACTTCCACCAGGAGTGGATTCCCCTGGAGCGAGTCCGCAACGCCCTGGAGGCATCGCGGGAGCTTGGGATCGCTCCGACGCTTCAGTGCGTGGTCACGGCGAGCAGCAAGAAGCTGAGCCACTATCTCGAAGCGCTGGGCGTCAAGGAAGGCGACGAGGTCATGGCCTCGGAGGTGCCCTGCGCCCCCATCGGCTTTGCAGCCGGTCTCAGCGCTAGCGAGTTTCCGCAGCATAGCGAGATCCCGTGCGACTACTGCTCGCTGCTGCAGACGCTGATCGTACGTCCCGAGGGTAGCGTTCATCTGTGTTGCGGACCGGCATTCACGATTCCGGTCCTGGATGTCGGCAACATTCGCGAAGAGCCTCTCGAGGAGATCATCGAGCGGGCGGAGTGGAACCCCCTCTACAACGCTTTGGCGCTCGACAATGGCCCCGGTGGCCGAGTGAAAGACGTGCTTGCCGAGGCGGGAGAGTTGCCGACAACCGGCTTCGCCTCCTCCTGCCACGCTTGTCATCATTTGCTGACCCGGTCGGGAGTCGCCGAGCAACTCGAGGAAGCCCTCGCGCTACAGCAGGCCGAGCTCTTCTTGAAGAGGACGATCGTGGATCAGGAAACCACGCGCAGGGGCTCCGACATCCTGAACCTATGAGGACGGATCCAAGAGAACGGCAGGGCCCGAGCCCTAAGTATCAAACCCAAGAAAGGAGGTGTAAGAGGAATGCCAGAAAAGAAGCGTGAAGTGATCAGTGCCAGAACTAGAGACCGTCTCTTCAAGAAGCTCTACGAGGACCCCAAGTTCCGTGACTCGATGAAGAAGGACTGGCGCAAAGCGGTCAAGGCGGTCGGCGTCGACCCCCGCCGAGTGGTCAAGGGCACGCTCACTCGCGAAGAGATTCAGTCAGTCGCCCAGGCCGCCGCCTGGACGATCACTATCGTCATCACGGCCCGCCAGGGCCTCGAGCAGATCAAGATGACGGAAGCGGTCAACTTCGAGGCGCGCGGCTAGGCAGACAATACACAAACCACTCGGCGACCGGGTGCGGACCGGTGACGAAAGAGCGATGTCAACGAGAAATAGCCCTGCCGGCAGTCGCGCAAAACGCAGCGCGGTTCTCTCTGTGACGTTCGTCGTTTGAGTACGCTCAGCAGCAGCTTGCGTACTTGGCGTTGGCGGCTCGCACCCGGATCTTGATGTGGCGGTAGCCATCGACGGTCCCCGTGAGCGGGCGCCGTTCGGCTCGACGGAGACTCGTTCAGTCCCGGCACGAGGCACGAGCCGACCGGTCGGCGGTCGAAGTCCGCCGAGAACACAGTGACGGGAGTATCATCTCGGTGAGAACGGAGGAGCCACGCATGTCCAACGAATCGCCCGCGGCTGCCAGCAAGACGCTCAGCGTCGGACTCATCTCGCCAGTTCAGAGCCTCAATCCCCTCCAAGCGCAGGACTTCGTCAGCGCCATGGTGGTGACCCAGATCTTCGACACCCCATACGCCAGTCCGATGAAAAGCGAGGCCGCAACGCCCCTGCTTTTCTCGGAGCCTCTGGAAGCTGGGGCCGATGGTCTCGTAATGTCCGCTCCGGTTCGACCCGGAGTCCGATTCTCGGACGGAACACCGTTGACGGCGGGCCATATCGCGAACTCCCTGACCAGGGCGGCCCCCTTGAGAGAGCATGCCGAGGTCGAGGCGGACGGCGACCGTGTGGTCTTTCGCCTGAAGCGGCTCAACGCTCGCTTCGATTTGGTCCTGACCCAGAACTTCACCGGTGTGACCCTGGAGAGAGTGGGTGAGCTCGTCGGCACGGGTCCTTACATGCGTGCCCCCGACGCGACACCAGAGGTCATGCGTCTAGTCCGCAACCCGCACAACACGACTCAAACTCAGATCGAGGAGCTCGTCTTCAAGTGCTACCCGCCCGACGCCGACGGTCGTCCCAGCGCACTCGTCTCGGCGCTCGAAAGCGGAGAGATGAACTTCAGCAATGTTCTGCATCGCGACGACGTCAAACAGCTCAAGAACGTGCGCAAGTTTTTCGAGCTCGGAAACTCGACCGCACTGCTTTACTTCAATACTGAACGATCGGGTCTGCAGGACCCGAAGGTGCGCCGGGCCATCGCGGGAGTTATTGATCGTCTCGAGCTCACCCGGAGATCGCACCTCCACGCTCTGGCCCATACCGCGAAGAGCATCCTGCCGTCGATCATGAGTGGTTGGCGCGACAACATTAAGTTCGATCCGACCAAGGCCAGGGCTCTGATCGAGGAAGTCGGCCCGAATGCGCCCAAGCGGCTGAGGCTGCTGGTGATCTTCGGGCCGCGGCCCTACCTGCCTCACCCGCAGGCGAGTGCCGAGTACATCGCGACCCAGCTCGCCGAGATCGGCATCGAGGTCGACATCCGGATGACCCGCGACAGCAAGGAGTACTACCAGGTGGTGGCGGCGGGGGACTACGACATGGTGTTGTCGGGCTGGCTCGCAGACACTCCGGATCCCGCGGATTTCCTCGAGTCGCTTCTCTCCTCGGAGTCGATCCCCAGCCCCGACCGGCCGATCTCGGTTCATGCCAACCTGGGGCGGTGGCGGCATTCGGCGGTGGACGAAGCGCTGGCCAGGCTCAGGCGTGAGCCGACCGAAGCCAACCAGCACGAGGTCTTGAAGCTGGCGGCGGAAGAAGTGCCGGTCTTTCCTCTCATCAACGGCTCGATTGCCTTCGTCCACACGTGGAACGTACGCAATTTCGAGCCGCCGGTGCTGGGGATCCCGTATTTTTCCCGCCTGGAGTTGGTGGATTCCCTGACCTGATCGGCATGCGGAAACAGGATTTTCGGCACTGGGCTCACCGGGCTACGGACTGGGCCGCGGACTACTACGAGTCGTTGTCCGAGCGGCCGGTCCGAGCGCAGGTGGATCCTGGGGAGATCGCGGACCTCATCGAGGCGGCGCCGCCGGAGGAGCCGCAGAGGATGGAAGAGATCTTCGCGGATTTCGAGCGGATCGTCCCGGCGGGCATGACCCACTGGCAGCATCCACGCTTCTTCGCGTACTTTCCGAGCAACGCCGCACCGGCAGCGGTCGTTGCCGAGCAGCTCGCGAGCGCCATGGCCGCGCAGTGCATGCTCTGGCAGACTTCGCCCGCGGCCACCGAGCTCGAGGTCAAGATGGTCGATTGGCTGCGCCAGGCCGTCGGCTTGCCGGATAGCTTCAAGGGCGTGCTTCAGGATACGGCGTCGTCGGCGACGCTGTGTGCGGTGCTGGCGATGCGCGAGCGGGCCCTTCGGTGGCAGGGCAACCAAGAGGGACTATCGGGCAAGCCGGGAGTTCGCGTGTACGCGTCGACCCGGACTCACAGCTCGATCGACAAAGCTGTTTGGATCGCCGGCATCGGGCAGGACAACCTGGTCAAGGTACCGACGGACGAAAACTTCGCCATGGACGTGGGCTTTCTACGCGAGTCGATCAAGCGAGATCGCGAGAACGGTCTGCTGCCGGCCGGAATCGTGGTGTGCGTTGGCGGTACCTCGATCGGTGCCACGGACGACGTGGCGGCGGTCTGTGAGGTCGCACGCGAAGAGAGTCTCTACTCTCATGTGGATGCCGCGTGGGCCGGATCCGCCATGATCTGTCCCGAGTTTCGGCAGCTGTGGTCCGGTGTCGAGCTCGCGGACTCGATTGTTCTCAATCCCCACAAGTGGCTGGGCGCGTCGATGGAATGCTCGGCGCACTTCGTGCGCGAGCCCGAGACCCTCCTGCGCACGCTGGCGATGCAGCCCGAGTATCTCAAGACCTACGGTCGGGACGGTATCGTCAACTTCAGTGAATGGTCGGTGCAGCTGGGCCGCCGCTTTCGGGCGCTCAAGGTCTGGTTTCTCTTGCGGGCCTACGGTCTGGAAGGGTTGCGCCGCCGGATCCGCAATCACGTGACCTGGGCTCGCGATCTCGCCAAACGCCTGGCCGCAGAACCGGACTTCGAGATCGTGACGCCGCCGATCCTGTCGTTGTTCTCGTTTCGTTACCTGCCGGGCGAGCCCGGGGAGGGTTCGGCCTGGGATCCGGATCAGCTCAATCTGAGCTTGCTCGAGGCCATCAACGACGACGGCCGCATCTATCTGACTCAAACTTCACACGACGGCAAGCTGGCGATCCGCTTTGTCGCCGGGCAATTCGAGGCTCGCGCTGAGGACGTGGAGGTCGCCTTCGCCGCGATCTGCGAGATCGCCAGAGGCTTGCGAGGGTAGGTCGACGGTCAGTCGTCGTCGAAGCGGTAGCTCTCGTCCGAGCGCCGGGGAGTGCGTGCCCGCGGGAATGCCCTCTCGATGACTCCGACGAGATTCTCGTGGCTCTGCCAGCGGCCGAAGTGACCGGCATCGGCGTCCGGTGTGGGCAGATGGGCGACGACGATGTCATCCGGTTGAATGAGGTTCCGAACCATCTCGGCGCGCCAGTCGCTGGAGAGAAACCAGAAGGGCAGAAGCGCGAGATCGACGTCGCGTAGCAAGTCGAGATACGGCTCGAAGCCTGCCATCTTGGCTTCGGTGTCCCCGAAGTGGAGGAACCGCTGGTCGCCGAGCGTGACGACGAACCCCAGGTTCTCCACCGGCAGAGTCCGTCGGCCGTGATGGAGGTTCAGTATTTGGATGTTGATCCCGTCGATCTCCAGATGCTCGATCGCGCCTTCGGCCGGCAGGACGGCTCGGACGCGAGCCAGGAGGTCGCCCGTTTTCTGCCCGTAGCCTCGCAGCCGCGCGCGGAGGCGTTCGACCGCCTGCGGTGTCGAGATGAAGACGGCCTCGGGATTGGCCACGAGGAACCGCGCGACGGCGTCGGGGTCGAAATGGTCGCCATGGTAGTGAGTCGCGAGTGCGATCTCGACATTGCCCCATTCTCGGCTCCGTTCTCGAGTTGACTTCGTAGTTTCTCCGGGACGGCGGGGTAGCCGCTGATACCTGTTCCAAACAGACCATCCACGAGCACGCGCCGGCCTCCGCCCTCGACCAGGAAACCCTCGTTGGCGAGATATCGGACTCCGAGCTCGGTGGTATCGGATAGCGGTTCGTCGGCGACAAGCTCGGCTTCGACCGGGAAGACCGGCTCGGTGGGTTCGTTCTGGGCGAGAACGGGGAACGTCAGAAGAAACCCGACCCAAATGAAAGCGCGGAATGTCATCGAATGGTCCTCGGGTCGCTCAGTCTGCGCTTATCAGGTCCTGGGCCTCGGCCCAGTCGAATGCTCGCAGCGTCGTGGTGCGAACGTTGCCACTGGCGCCGAGGTGGAGGAGTACGGAGGCCGCCTTCTCCTCGGTCGGCGCCTCCATGATCAGGACGCCGTCGTGGCTGCCGATGGTCCAGTACTGGCCTACGATCGAGACGCCGCCCTTCTCGGCGAACTCACTGAAAGCGTCGGCTCGCTGCGGCGAGTTCCTGAGGTTACGAATTCCCTGGTCGGTGTAGTCGAGCAGCACGATGAATGTGGCCATAGGCGGTCCCTTTCGGTTTCGTTCGGTTCACTCTTGTACGGCTGATCCTAGCCTGCAGTTCTGGCCGCTTCCCGACGTTCCCGCAACCGGGTCGTGAGACCCCGATTACAGGATCTCCTTGAGAACGCCGAGGTCGATGTTGGCGCCGCACAGGACGATGGCGACGTTCATGCCGGCAAAACGCTCGCGGTTGGCGAGATAGCCCGCCACCGCGACGCCGGCGGCTCCCTCGACGAGCGTGTGGTGGGATCCGAGGATCAGCTTCAGGGCTTCGCGGATCTCGTCTTCGCTGACCACCCACGACTCATCGATGATCTCGCGGCACAGAGCGAAAGTGATGGCACCGGTCTCGACTCCTCCAGCCGTGCCATCGGACAGCGTCGGTAGCGACTCCATCTCGAGGATCTTGCCGGCTTTCAGGGAGGCGTGCATCACCGGTGAATTCTCGGGGGAACAGGCGATGACGCGCAGGCTCGGCCAGACGCTCTTGAGATAACCACCGACTCCTCCTATGAGGCCGCCGCCGCCAAGAGCCAAGAAGACCGCGTCGAGTCGTTCGATCTGTTGCACCAGCTCGGCGCCGAGCGTGCCCTGGCCGGCGACGACAGCCGGATCGTTATAGGGGGAAAGATAGGTCATCCCCTCGACGGCCGCGTGCCGGCGCGCCTCGATCTCGGCGAGCAGGGAGTCGTTGCCGTGGCTTCGAACCTCCGCACCCCACGAGCGAATCGCGGCGACCTTGGAGCCGGCCGCGCCTTCCGGCACGAAGACGAGTGCTCGGCAACCGGCGGCGGCCGCGGCGCAGGCGACGGCGGCGCCATGATTCCCCGAAGACGCGGCCACGACGCCGCGCTCGCGCTCGTCTTCGCTGAGCGACAGGATCTTGTTGGTGGCGCCCCGAAGCTTGAAGGAGCCGGTGAGTTGCAGGTTCTCGAGTTTGAGCCAGACCGTGCGGGCACCTGCCTCCGCCAGCGCTGGAGAGGTTTCGACGGGGGTCAGCCGGACCCGTCCGGCGATCCTCTTTGCGGCGGCCTCTACTTCTTGTCGCAGGTCCACGCGCCGGATGCTACACCTACCGGGCTTGAAGTAATCTAGCGCCCGTGACTCCCGTCGTAGAGGTTTCGGATCTTAGGAAGACCTATGGCTCTCTGACCGCCGTGGACGGTGTTTCGTTCAGCGTGGAGGAGGGCGAGATCTTCGGGCTCCTGGGGCCCAACGGCGCCGGCAAGACGACGACGATGGAGTGCGTCGAGGGTGTGCGCGATCCGGACTCGGGACGCATCCGGGTTCTCGGGTGCGATCCGCAAGCTCGGTCTTCCGATCTTCTGCAGCGGATAGGTGTCCAGCTGCAGGAAGCGCAGCTTCAGAAGCGAATCAAGGTCTGGGAGGCGGTCGATCTCTGGACGACCTTGTTCTCCACAGCCGTCGATGGTGAAAGGCTACTGGAAGAGCTGGGACTCGCGGAAAAGCGCAATGCCAGGTTCATGAACCTGTCGGGAGGCCAGAAGCAAAGACTCTTCATCGCCCTGGCCCTGATCAACGACCCTGAGCTGGTCTTTGTGGATGAGCTCACAACCGGTCTCGATCCGCAGGCGCGCCGCACGATCTGGGAGCTGGTCCTGGGCATCAAGGAGCGCGGCAAGACGGTCTTTCTCACCACCCATCTGATGGAGGAGGCCGAGCGTCTGTGCGACCGGGTGGCGGTGATCGAGCACGGTCGCCTGATCGAGCTTGGCACCGCCGAGGAGCTTGTCACCAGGCACTGTCCGGAGCGAGCGGTGTTCCTATCGAGCGACGACGAGGTTAGCGCGGAAGCGTTCTCGGGCATCCCCGGAGTCGCCACGGTCGAAGTCATGGATGGGCGCTTTCATCTGGTCGGGACCGGCCCGGATTTCATCTCCAGAGTGATCGAATGCATCGCGGAGCATCGGATTCGGGTCAAGGACCTCCGGACCGAAACGCCCAACCTGGAAGATGTGTTTCTCAAGCTGACGGGGCACTCGATTCGTGACTGACTCCGGAGATCGGTGAAGTTGATGTTCCGCCACGCGGCCCACCTCGCCCACCTTGGAAAACTCACCTGGGTGGAGGTCAAGATCTTTCTGCGCGAGCCGATGGGAGCGATTGGAACCGTTCTGATTCCGGTCATCCTGTTCATCGTTCTGGGACGTCTGTTCCGGGGCGAGACGCGGGCGCCGAGATTCGTCTCGGTAGATCTTCCCATCTTCGTCGTGATCTTCATCGTCATCGGAGCCGTCCTCTCGTTGACCACGATCATCGCGATTTACCGCGAGGGCGGGATCCTGAAGCGCCTCAAAGCGACACCTCTGTCACCGTTGGTGATTCTGAGCACCCACGTCGTGGTCAAGTTGGTGCTGACCTCGGTGACCTTGGCGCTCATGGTGGTGGCGGGACGCCGGTTCTACTCGGGACCGCCTCCACCGGCGCCGACGAGCTTCTTTCTGGGAGTGATTCTGGTCAGCGTGAGCCTGCTCTCACTGGGATTCATTCTGGCCTCGGTCGTCCGGACGGCTCGCTTCGCCCAGCCCATCGGCTCGATCCTTCTGTATGCATTGCTTTCAATCTCGGGGCTTTTCTTCCCGATCCGGATCCTGCCCGAGGCCTGGCAGGCGGTCGCTTTGGCTTCTCCGATCACGCACGGCGTGAGCCTGCTGCGCGGCCTATGGGCCGGGGACGGCTGGGCCGCCCACTGGGTCGCGATTCTGGCCCTGATCGCCAATCTGGTGATCTGCTCGGCGATCTCGAAGCGCGTCTTTCGCTGGGAGTGAGCCGGCGCAACTCCCGCCTGGTGGCGAAAATCAGGTCAGCAGTCGCCCGAGGAGCTCCTTGACCAGCTTGCCGGCGGCGGCGGCGGTGACGCCGGCGGCGTCGCGCGCCGGATTGAGCTCGACGACATCGGCGCCGACGAGCCCCGGCAGGCGCCAGATCACCTCCAGGACCTCACCAGTGCTCAGGCCGCCGGCTTCCGGGTGGGAGACCCCGGGCGCGAAGGCCGGATCGAGCCCGTCGAGGTCGATCGACAGATAGACGGGCGGTTCGAGCTCGAGGGATTCGAGATCCAGCCAACTTTGCCGCGGCACCATCTCGACGCCGAAGCGCTCGGCCTGTTCACATTGATGCCGGTTGGCGGCTCGGATCCCAACCTGGACCAGACGAGTGGCAAGTCCCTCTTCCATGACTCTGGCGAAGGGGCAGGCGTGGGAGAAACGGTCGCCTTCGAAGCTGTCGTAGAGATCGGGGTGAGCGTCGATCTGGACGACCGTTAGGGGCTCATGATGTCTTCGATGCGCCCGCAAGATCGGGTAGGTGACGCTGTGGTCGCCTCCCAGGCCGAGAACGCGACTACCTGCGTCCAGTTCTCCAGCGACGGCGCACTCGATCTCGTTGCGCGTCGGCTGGACACCGGTCGACTCGAGGTCTCCCAAATCGCGCCAGCCGTCGCTGGCGCCGAGATCGACACCGGTCTCGGTCGTGAGGTTGGAGGAGTCCGAGTAGAGCGCCGCACGAATCGCCGCCGGCCCTTCGGCGGCGCCGCGGGTGAAGCTCGAAGCCGCGTCGGTGGGCAGGCCGAGGAGTGAGACTGTCGGCATCGGAGGCTTCGGAGACCGGGTCCCTAGTCGCCCGCCGCGGCGCCGTTGTAGGCGCGCGGGTCGGATGCGGCGTATCGCCTGCCGGTCTCCAGGTCGATGCGAATACCGTGGGCGCGGCCCTGCGCCCGGCGCTCGACCAGGCGATGTCCCCTGGCCTCGAGCAGGGCCTTCGAATCGGGTGACAGGCCCCACTTCTCGATTCGGAGCTCGTCCGGCAGCCACTGATGGTGGACGCGCGGCGCGGCGATGGCCTCGGCGATGTTCATTTCGTAGTCGAGAACGTTCAGGATCACCTGGAGAACCGTGTTGATGATGGTGCGGCCTCCGGGACTGCCGATCACCAGATACGGCTTGCCGTCCTTGGCGATGATCGTTGGGCTCATTGAAGACAGCATTCTCTTCCCGGGCGCGGTCAGGTTGGGATCGGTCCCGATCAACCCGCGGTCGGTGGTCGTTCCGGGAAGCGGGTTGAAGTCGCCCATCTCGTTGTTGAGTAGAAACCCGGCGCCCTCGACCACCATCCGCGATCCGTACCAGGCCTCGATGGTGTAGGTCAGCGCCACCACATTGCCGTCGGCATCCACGATCGAGAAGTGCGTGGTTTCCTCGCTCTCGGTGTGCCCCAGGTAGGCGGCCGAGAATTCCTCGATCGAGCTCGGCGAGGCTCTCTCGGGATCGATTGTCCCCCGGAGCGCCGCCGCGTGATCCTTGGACAGCAGACGCGCAACCGGTTGGTCGGGATTGAACGCCGGATCCCCCAGATGCTCGGCGCGGTCGGCAAACGCGCGCCGCATGGCTTCCGCCAGCAGGTGAACGTAGGCGGCGCTGTTGTGCCCGAGGGCTTCGAGGTCGAAGGCTTCGAGCACGTTGAGCATCTCGATAGTCGCGATGCCGCCGCTCGACGGCGGAGCCATGCCGTAGACGTCGTAGCCTCGATAGGTGCCGCGAACCGGCTTCTGCTCGGTGGCCGTGTACCGGATGAGGTCCTCCTCGGTGATCAGGCCGCCGTGTTTCTCCATGAAGTCGCCAAGTAGCTTCGCAGTTTCGCCACGATAGAAGCCGTCTTGCCCCTGGTCTCGAACGCGCTCGAGGCTGCGCGCCAGGTCGGGCTGGGTGAAGATCGCACCGGCGTCATACGGTTTGCCGTCGTCGAGGAAGACCCGGCGGGTTTCGTCGTACCAGGGGTGCTCGACCGCGGCGACGTTCTCCATGAAGGGCTTGAGCTCCCAGGACACCGGAAAGCCCTCTCGAGCCAGATCCACGGCAGGCTGGACGAGGCTTCTCCACTCGAGGCTTCCGAGCTTCTGGTGGGCTAGCCAGAGCCCGGCGACGGTGCCCGGCACGCCGACCGAGAGCGGGCCATCGGTGTTCGAGTTGGCGCGCACCTCGCCGCTGGGATCGACATACATGGTGGCGGACGCCGCCAGTGGGGCCTTCTCGCGGAAGTTGAAGCTGGTCACTTCGCCGTCGGCGCCGTGATAGACGAGAAAACCGCCGCCCCCGATATTGCCCGCCGAGGGGTGGGTGACCGCGAGAGCGAAAGCCGTGGCGACGGCAGCGTCGATCGCGTTGCCCCCCCGGCGCAGGGCCTCGCGACCGACTTCGGAAGCCAGATGATGGTCGCTTACCACCAGGCCTCGATCGGCCGGTCTCGACGGCCGGGTCTGGGCTTGAAGCGAGCTCGCAAGAGCCAGCCAGAAGAGAGCGAGCGACAGAGCTCGGCGGAGATTCGTTCTTTTCATGGTCTCGAGCCCTATGGTGGGGTGTCCCGCGGCCGGCCTCCTGAAGTCGCACGTGGCGAGGGAACGGACGCCGAGTCTAGCGCGTGACCCGACCCGGACGGGCGGGGCGCGGGTATCCACGGTGCAATAGACTGAACGGGAACATCACGAAAGGAGAATGCCATGTCGACATTCGTTCTCATGACGCGCCTCCAACCGGAGCAGCTGAAGGACGCCGAGGCCCGGGTAAAGTCGGGCAAGGAGTGGCTCGAGAAGGTCAACAAGGCGTGTCCGGAGGTCAAGTGGATCGCCTCCTACGCTCTTCTGGGGCCCTACGACTTCATGAACATCTACGAAGCCCCGGACGTCGAGACGGCCCACAAGGTGTCACTCGTCTCTCGGGCCGAGGGGGCGCTCATGGCGGAAAGCTGGGAGGCGCTGCCCTATGATCGCTACCTCGAGCTGATGGACGAGGTGACGTAGCTGGGAGCGAAGAGGCTCGCGGATGAAGAGGATTCCCACCGTCAAGAGCGTGATGACGCCGTTTCCGTACTCCATCGGAATCGACGAGCCGCTGACCGCGGCCGCCGAGATGATGCGTGAGCACGAGTTCCGGCATCTTCCGGTGGTCGAAGGCGGCGAGCTAGTGGGCGTTCTGAGCGAGCGGTTAGTGGGCGAGGTCGCCGAGCGCGGCAAGCAGTCGGCGAGCCGGCCCAAGGTCCGCGACGCGCCCATCGGCGAGGCCTATATCGTTGGCCTCGAGGAACCTCTCGATAACGTCGTTCTGAAGATGGCGGATCGCCATCTGGGCTCGGCCTTGGTGGTCAAAGAGGGCCGGCTCGCGGGTATCTTCACTTCGACCGACGCCTGCCGCTGTCTCGGTGAGTACCTGCGCTCCGAGTTCCCGGTCGGGGGCGACGACGTCGCCTAGCGCTGTCGGAAGACCGCCTGCGTGTCAGATGCCGAGGGCGCGCGCGGCGTCTTCGAACTGGCCGGAACGAACGTAGATCAGATAGCCGTAGTGTCCGGAGCCGCCCGCGACGCCGGTCGATGTATAGACGTCGACGTTGGCGTCGTAGAGCCTACGATGGACGGCCGCCAGAGCCCCGAGCTCGTCGTCGCCCTGGACCAGGATCGCGTGCTCGGGGCCGGCGAGGACCACTCCGGAGCTCCCGGCGGCGCGCACCAGGGCCTCGCTGTTCTCGGGAAATAGAGTCAGCTGAGCGCTGGCCGGGCCGCTGGGCACGGCGCTGAAGGCCAGCAGATTGACCTCGCTTTCGGCCAGCGACGCCAGCAGAGTGTAGGCGGCCCCCGGCCGGTCCTTGACCGTCGCGTAGAAATAGTCGACTCGGCGAATCGTAGCTGCCATCTCGCGCCTCCTTGTCTCGACTCGTGTCCTAGTAAACCGCTCGGCGCGGACTTCGTCAACCTCCGGATTCCGAAGCCGGGCGCGGGCGGACAGGAGCTAGGCGTCAGTGGGTGACTTTGATCCGCCTGTTGCCGAGGACACGGTGCGTAGACATGATTCCCCCTCGTCTACAACGCGACGTTGGGTCGGAAACTCCGCAGCGAGCTGCCAGAAGCGCCCTGCCGGGCGGGTACATCACCCTGCGGGCTGACGATTCCGACGGCGCGTTCCCTATTGAAGGCCAATCGTCGAGACGAATCTGCTCATCAACAGAAAAGTAAAGGAAGTAAAGGAGAAACCGAAATGAGAACCGTTTCAATGAACCACATTCGCTGGTGCTTGTTGGTTTTGGTGGCGCTGGGTGCGGTCGGTGCTCTGGCCGAGCCCGCCGAGGCCGCCCGGCCGCCCATCGGCCGGACCTACTACACCGTCGCCATGGGCCTCGATACCGGCTACGACATGCAGACGCAGTGCTTCGAGTTTCACGAGGAGAGGCTCTGCACACTCGACGGCCGGATCTGCGGTTCCTGGGCTCCGACGGCCGGTATCAGGCGAGAGATGGGGCTGTCGTTCGATCTGACGACGGTCTCCGACGGCGACCTCATGCAGCTGGACGGAATGGCCCGCCTGGACACCCGGGGCAAGCGGAGCTCGCTGGCCGGCACCGGCAAGTTCAGCTCGGTCGATGGCGAGGAACCGGGCGTCAACTTCGCCGTCGCGGCCCGGGAAGTGGGCAAGGCCGAGTGTCTGGACCTGCTCGAAGACTCGCCGGACGCAGATGACGGACCCGTCATCGTCGGCTCCGGCAACCTGGTGACCGAGGAGCGCGAAGTCGGTGACTTTCACGGCCTGGTGGCGAGTGGCGTCGGTTTGGTCGAGATTCGGCACGGGGCGAACGAGTCCCTCCGAATCACCGCGTCCGACAATATCTTGCCGATCCTGACGTCGGAAGTGCGCGATGGCCTTCTGATCCTCGGCTCGAGCGGGCGGTTCAGAACCCACGACAACAATATCGACAACATTCGCTTCGAGATCACCGTGCGTGACTTCGATGAGCTGACTCTTTCGGGCGTGCTTGGAGTCGATATTCCCGGCCTCGACACCGATCGGTTCGACGTCAACATCAGCGGTGTTTCCGCCGTGACCGCAGCGGGCCGAGCCGATGTTCAGAAGGTCGCAATCGCAGGGGTCAGCCGCTACGATGCTCGCGATCTTTCGAGCCGAAGGGTCGAGATCGACGTCACGGGGCCCAGCTCCGCGGTCGTTCGCGTGAGCAACACCCTGCGAGGCAGCGTCACCGGAGGCGCCACGCTCGAGTACATCGGCAACCCCACGGTCGACGTCACGGTCGACTTCGTTTCGACGCTTCGGAAGATCGGCTAGAAAAACAAAGGAGATGGTAATGAAGAAAAGACATAACCCGATGAGATGGTGCGTTCCAATAACCCTGGTGGTGCTTGTGGTCGGATTCCTGATCACAGCGCTGCCGGCGAGCGCGGCCAAGGTGCCGGCCGGCAGAACTTACTTCGTGGTGTCGCTCGGTAACACATCCGACCAGAGTGAGGCCTACGAGCTCGACGCCGGGTGCCTTCGGTTTACTCGTGACGAACTGTGTGAGACGGATGGCGACTGCGGCACGTGGTGGCGGGTCGCGGAGCAGAACAGACCCAAGAAACAGTGGGCGGTCGGCTTCGAGTTCGATCTCATTGACGACGAGTCCGGATTGCCGGTGACAATCGAAGGTCTGGGCCGCGTTGATTCCCGAGGGCCGAAAAGTGCGATCGCCGGTGCCGCTCACGCGTTCGAACCCACCTCGGGTGTGACGATCAATCTCGCGATCTCTGGACGAGCGGTCGGTGAGTCGCGATGTGAGCAATTGGTGGCCGACTTCGAGGCCGCCCAGCAATAAGGAGGATAGCCATGACTCGAATGAACACGTACAAGACCTACCTATTTGGTCTGGCAGCGGGCATGCTCGTCGCCGCCTTGCTCGCGTTGCCGGCGAGCGCGTCGGCGGAAACCGACACGGGCTGGCAGATCCGCTTCTATGCCGCGGCCATCGACATGAGTGACGCCCCCAGCGGGACCAATGACTACAGTGGCTCGAGTTTCGACCTCGATGTCGGTGCCGGCGTGGGCTTCAACGCAGAGTACCGGTTCACGCCGCGGCTCGGAGTCGATCTCGGGATTCTCAGTGGAGCCGGAGTCGACGTCGAGACCGGCACGAGCTGGACCGGCAACCCAGGCTGGATGACCAGCGACACGGTGACCTTCACCCCGCTGACCCTCGGTCTCGACATCCATCTGACTCCGGATGAACGGGTCGACTTTTATGTTTGTCCGCTGGTGGCAATGATTCAGTACGGCAGTCTGGCGGTTCGCAACGGGCCGACCGGGGTCAGTACGGAGTGGGACTTCGACGAGGACTTCGCGGTGGGTGCCGCGCTCGGACTCGGCATTCCCTTTGGTCAGAATCGCTGGTCGTTTGAAACCAGCCTCACGTATCTCGAGAGCAGTATCGACGGCAGCAATCGTGACGGCCTGAGGCTTGGTAGCGACTACGACTCGACGATCTTCGGTTTCGGCTTCGGCTACCGCTTCGGGCAGCGAGCCGGCTGAGTTTGAATCGGCCCGAGTCCCGGCTGCGTCACGCCTCTGAATTCAGGTCAGCCTTCGGCGCAGCCAGGCTCGGGCCGCCGTCCATTCGGCCTCCACGGTTCGCTTCGACACGCCCAACTGTTCGGCTACCTCTTCGACCGTGAGACCGCCGAAGAATCGCTGCTCGACGATGAGTGCCTGCCGAGGGCTCTCGGCTGCCAGCTCTTCGAGGGCGGCGTCGAGGCTCAGCAGCTCGTCCAGGCCGAGGTCGTTGCCGCCATCCGGCGTCAGGCCTTCGAGGAGGGTTACCTTTTGAACATCGCCGCCGCGCTTGAGGCGCCCGTGGGCACGGGCGTGATCGATCAGCAGACGTCTCATCATCTTGGCGCCGACCGCGAAGAAATGCGTCCGCCCCGCCCAATCGACTCGACTCTGGTCGGCGAGCCGCAGGTAGGCCTCGTGCACAAGGGCGGTGGGTTGCAGGGTGTGGTTGGGTCGTTCACGGCCGAGGAATCCGCGAGCCAGTCGGCGAAGCTCGTTGTAGACAACCGGCAGAAGCTCATCCGTCGATGGATGAGGCCTCGGGCTCGCGGCACCGTCTGAATCGACGGAATCATCGTCATCGAAGGATCGCGCGCCGATCTGGGAGATCGCCGCTCCGGAATGATCCGGCGCTCTGCCTCCGGGGAGCAGGTGCTCGAGAGCCTGTCTGAGCTCGGCCGCATTTGCGATCCGCTGCTCGCGGTCCTTTTCCAGGCAGCTCGAGATGAGCGCCGCGAGCTCGGACGTGAGGTCGGGAACGAAGTCTCGTGGATCGGGTGGTGGCTGGTTGCGATGCATCTCCAGCACTTCGCTGGCGCTCTCCCCTCGAAACGGGCAGCGCCCGGTCGCCATCTCGAACAGCACGACGCCGAGCGAATACAGGTCCGAACGCCCATCGAGCGGCTCGAGACGAGCCTGCTCGGGCGATACGTAGTTGGGGGTGCCGAGAAAGACGCCGGCGGTCGTTACGCCGGGTCCCTCGAGCAGTCGCGCCAGGCCGAAGTCCGTGACGAGCGGTTCGTCGCTTCGATCCAGCAGGACGTTCTGGGGCTTGATGTCGCGATGGAGGACATTGTGGGTGTGGGCGGCTTCGAGAGCCGACGCGAGCCGGGTACCGACGAAGGCGACTCTCTCTTGAGGAAGGGGAGCTTCGGACGAGATTTCGTCGGCGAGAGTCCGGCCTTCGACCCACTGCATAGTGAGATAGGCGCGATTCTGGAACTCGCCCAGATGGTAGAGACGCAGGATATTGGGGTGTCCCAGATTGCGTGAAAGGAGGATTTCCTGGCGGAAGCGCTCGAGCACCAGTCGGTTACCGGCGTACTCCTTGCGCAAGAGCTTGATCGCGATTCGTGCCTGGAGCAGGCGATCGTGAGCTTCGTAGACCACTCCGGTTGCGCCTTCGCCGACCTTGCGCCGCAGCTCGTAGCGGCCATCGAGCACCGATTTCGTGTCCGGCCAGGCCAGTGTCGGGGCGCTGGTTCGGTTCAACACCTCCGTGCTCGAGCTGCCACCCCGGTTGCCACGGCTCCCACGGCTCCCGAGGCTGCCGCGACCACCGAAACCGGGTGTGAGGTCGGTGAGCCAGCGACGAAAGAAGTAGTTGGCCAGGACCACCCGACGTTCGTCGTCGCGCCGAATGAAGCCGAGATTCCGGAGGTTCTGAAGCGCACTCTGGAGCGGGGCCGCTTCGATCGACAGATTGGCTTGAAGCGAGGCGCTTGCGGCGGAGTTGTTGCGCGCCACGCTCCTCAGGATGTCCTGCTCGGTCTCCGTGAGCATGTCGAAGTCGACCGAGAAGAAGTAGCTCACCATCTGGTCGGCGGCTACTTCTTCGATGGCTTCATCGAGGTCTCCGGTCTCGAGTAGCCGTTTTGCGACCAGCTGCAGCAGATAGGGATGGTTATCGCAGCACTCGCACAGCTTCTCGACGATCTCGCTCTCGAGCCGCGGCCGAGCCTCGGCGGCAAGGTGGTCCTGTCGAACGAGCGCGCGCGCTTCCTCGTCGAAAAGCGTCTTGATGTAGACGGGTGGGCTGAATCCGTGCAGAAATGGTGAGGTGTCGCCGCGCTGATCGGCGAGCACGCACAGTCGTATGGTGGACGCCAGGACCGAGCGGACATCGTCCGACGCCAGCATCGCGTGGCGCAGTTTGCGCAGCAGTGCCGGGTCTTTCTCGTGGAGTTTGATCAGCTCTTCCACCTCGTCGCAGAGCAGAAGGAGCTTGAGTTCCTTTGAGCGCAGCTTTCTGCGCAGGCGGCCCATCGTGGTGAACAGGTCGCCCGTCTCGAGCTCGGAGGCGGCTACGCCGGCCTGCTCCAGACGCTCCTCGGCGTCGAGAAGGGCGTCGATGAAGCCGGCACGAAGCTCCTCGGGATCGTCGGCCCCCTGCAGATCCCAGAACAACGGAAAATAGCGTTGCGGGGTTTCGGTGGAGCTCAGAAGCTCGAGCTGCTTCAAGAGCGAGGTCTTGCCGATGCGGCGCGTGCCCAGCACCCAGAGGGCGTTGCGGGGTCCGTTCAGAGCTTCGTCAAGGAGACGGCCGCGGCCGTAGAAACGCTCGTCGCGCACCCATTGACCGATGACGAAGGGTACCGGGCTCATGCCACGCCTCGACTGCCGGGATCTCCGATCGCCTCGACGTCGTCCACCGTGATGTCGCCTCGCTTCAACTCGTAGGCGCGGCTGACCAGCTTCATGCACAGTCTTTGGATCCGGTAGGGCCTGCCGCCGGTGAGCTCGACGATGCGCTCGACGACGCCGTCCTGCAGCTGGAAGACACCGCGGATGGGCTTTTCGACCAATTCTCGGGCGTGCTCGGGCTGGAACGGGCCGACGTCGATCTCCTCGAAGAAGTTGTACCAGGGACTGCCCTCACGGTCCCATTCGCGCTTGATCGCCACGCCAGAGACGACCGCCACCAGGTCCTCGGCGAAGCTCTTCATGAACAGGCTGCGCAGCTTCTGATTGACCTTGGGGTCGTAGGCGTTGAGCTCGTCGACCTCGTCGATCAGCAACACCAGCCGCACGCACTTGCTACTGCGTTGGTGCAGGGCCTTGAGGATCGCTCGCAGGTCGGCGACCAGATCTCGGTACGTGTAGGCCTCCGAGAAGGCTGCATGTGGCTCGAGTCCGTTCAGAATTGGAGCCAGCCCTTCGAAGATCTCCTGCCCCAGGGTGGCGAAGAAGTGCTCTTCCCGCGTGCCTTGGAGATCGATGTAAACCGGGAAGAACTCGTAGGTAGGATCCTCCATAGCCTCGAGCCGCTTCTTGAGATGGTGCTGAAGCGAGGTCTTGCCGATCCTGCGCTCACCGTGGAGCAGCAGGCTGTTGTTGTGCAGAGTCTGGAGGATTCGCTCGAGAAGCTGTTCGCGGCCGAAGAAGAGCTTGTCGTCGAGAACCGGCGCGCCGGCCATGTAGGGATTGAAGCGGCGCTGGTGCAGACGGCGCCTGCGGCGCGCACGAGCGAGCCCCGCGAGTCCTACGACAGCCGCCAGACTCGCAGCCAGAGCGGCATAGAACCAGGGCGAGCGGAAGAACGGCCGCGAGTAGAGAACCGCGTATTCGGCACTCGAGGTCAGGTTCTCGGCGTCGGTCGTCACCAACTTCAGCGTCGTCATTCCCGGCGGGAGCTGGTGCGAGAGTTGAAACTCGGTGATGAAGAGATCACCCAGAGATTGAGTGCTGGCAGAGGTCTTGAGCGGTTGATCTTCGGAGGTGAAGAACTCGACCGTGACCGCGGAGTCGTCGATCACCACACCGGTCAATCGGAATCCGGGGCGTTGCACCGGCTGAGCGAGCATGCCATCGTCGAGCTCCTGACGCTGGTCGGCGAAGCGGATGGCGGGAGGGAAGTTTTGCCGGGGGGCCCCGCCCAGCAGGCGCTCGTTGATCGCCCGGTAGGCGCGGGCGAGCTGATCGAGGGCGGTCTGGTTGCCGGTATCGACGGCGAGGACCCGGTTGGCCGCCGCCAGAGCGTCCTCGAACCGGCCGGTGGCCAGTGCCGTTTCGCCCTCGGCGAGAAAACGCTCGACGGCTTCGCCTCTGAGGCGGTCCTGGTCCGCTTGCGCCCTCAGCTCCAGCAAGGTGCGCTCGAGAGCCAGGGCTTCGCTGTTGTCGGGCTCGAGCGCCAGAGTCGGCTGAAGGCGTTCGAGGGCTTCTTCGGTCCGGCCCGCACGTTGAAGATCGGCCGCCTCGGAGAGGGCGAGGGCGACCGAACGTGAACGCTCGTCGGCTTGGATTTGGCCGCGAAGCTGCTGCTGAGCGTCTTCGAAGAGGGTTCGGGCCTCGGCGTTCTCGGCCAGGCTCAGCGCCTGACGCAACACACTCGAGGCTTCGGCGAAGAGGGCTCGAGCATGCAAATCTCGGCCTCGATCGATGAGCTCGGAGATCCTCTTTTGAAGATCTCGGCGTTGCTGCTCGGCGGCCAGCTCTGAGCGCAACCGCTCAAGCGTATCGAGGGCGCGCGTGTCTTCGGGAGCTAGCGCAAGTGCTGGTCCGAGAGCGGCGATCGCGCCGTCGAGGTCGTTCTCTCCCTCGAGCCGGTCGGCGGCAATCAGGCTCTCGCGGACGACACTTCGGATCCGTTCGGCCTCCTCGTCGGCCGCGGTTGTCTGTGCTTCGAGCGTCGAGGCGCGGTAACGGTCGAGCTCCGCTTGCGCTCCCTCAGATTGAGCTATCGCCCCGAGGCGTTCTTCGGTCTCGAACGCCTGCAGCGCCGCGTCGAACCGGCCGAGCTCGTAGTAAGCGATGCCCAG
>JAAENP010000084.1 GCA_024224155.1 bacterium | reverse complement strand
CGGCTTGTTCGACGACTTGCGCCGTCTCCCCTGGGTCGTGACCTTGCTGTCGGCGCGGATACGCAGGCTCGAATCGGAATCGATCAGAGCCGCCTTCTGCGCCGCGGTGAGGCGGGCGCCGACGGCGTTGATGATGCCGAGTTCGTGGGTGATCTCGCCGCCGACTCCCTGGACCGCGGCGATCACATGCTCGAGCTCGGGGCCGGAGACGATGTAGCTCGCTACCCGGGCGCGTTCTCCGGCGATCTCAGGTTCCTCGGCCGAGCCGCGGGCCGGGACCACGACGGTGGCAAGGGCCATCAGGAAGCTCACAGCGAGAAGAGTGAGTTTGCGGCAGCTGGAGTTGCTCATTGTGTAGCTACCCTTGCGGCGGAGTTCGGAATTCATGATTTGCTGTCTTGGGCGGGTCATTCCTGGTCCGCTCATCGGCATCTCCTTCTTCTCCTGCACGGAGCGGGTTCAGGTTCGGGTTGTGGGTTTGGGTCATCGTCCAAGAGCATGGTCTGATTGGTCGTCTGATAGAGGGGAGTGTTGTCGGCAACGGCGTCACTCCACAGAAAGCCGTCACTCCACAGAAAACCATCGCTCCACAGGAAGCCGTCGCTCCAGAGAAAGCCATCGCTCCACAGAAAGCCATCGCTCCACAGAAAGCCGTCACTCCACAGGAAGCCGTCACTCCACAGAAAACCATCGCTCCACAGAAAACCGTCGTTCCATAGGAATCCGGCGGCCCATTCGTCATCGCCCCAGAGCCCCGCAGTGTTCTCGACGAGGATGACCTCGCCCTCGTCGTGACGGGCCATCGTCGGCGACAAAGCGGCACTCAGGTAGCCCGTCTCGGCCAGCGCCGCCTCTATGTCGAGCACTCCGGCTCCGGCAAAAACGGGGTCGGCGTCGACCTTGCGCGCCGAGCGCATCAGCCGCGCCTTGACGCTGTCAGGGTTCAACGTCGGCTCCTGGGAGAGCATAAGCGCCGCGGTGCCGCTGACCATTGCAGCGGCCATGCTGGTGCCCGAGAGCTCGAGGTACTCACCGGTGCAGCCGTTGCCGCACTCCTGCACGCGATCGGGCAGGCCGCGCTTCAACCCGCCGTTGCCGATCGGCGCAACGACGCGATTCCCCGGCGCGACCAGGTCGGGCTTGAGGAAGTGATCGTAGGCGGAGGGTCCCAGCGACGAATAGGTGGACACGAAGTCGTCACTGAAGTCGCCGCCCGTGCCCTTGTCGGTCACCGATCCGACCGTGATCACCTTGCGCGAGTTGCCGGGACTGGTGATCGTGAAGTGGCCGTCTCGTCCATGGTTGCCGGCGGAGCAGATCACCACGATGCCGGCGTCCCAAACCGTCTCGACCGCCTGTACCAGCGGATCCGTCGTCGCGGACTCCTCGACCGCCTTGCCGAGGGAGAGATTGACGACGCGGATGTCGTTCGCTTCGGCGTTCTCGAGCACCCATTCGAGGCCGGCGATCACATCCGAAGTCAGCCCCTTGCCCTCCTCGTCGAGTACCCGCACCGACACGATGCCGGCACCCGGCGCTACACCCGAGTAGCTGCCCGAAGACAGCGTGCCCATGCCGGCGATCACCCCGGCAACGTGGGTACCGTGGCCGAATGGATCTGGATCGGTCCCACAGCCGCCGATCTCCACGTTGTCGACCGCGAAATACTCGGAGGGGCCGCCGTAGAGGTCGTAGACCCTGAAGCGGACTCGGGTGTCCACCGAGAGATAGCCCGATATGTCGTAGGTTCTGGAACCGGAGAAGGCACCTTCGTAGCTCTCGAAGATCTCGAGCGTCGTGAAGCTCTGACCACCGTTGCTGGAGATGTCGACCGCGATCCGGTCCTCGTCGGCTTCGACTCCCGAGCCGGTGCGGAAGTCGAAACTCAAAGTGGCCGTGGTGGCGCCCGAAAGGTCTACCGCGCGCGTCGCGCTGGGTTGGGTGCCGGTGTTCGGTCGGTCGTCGAGCAGGAGCTCGCCACCGGAGACCGTGATGTTGCCGCTGCTCACTCCGGCACCGGCGGCGTCGTACTCGAGCCAGTTGGTGCTGAAAGACCGAGTCCCGTCGTTGCCGCCGAAGGAAGCCGCGTTGAACTCGTCCCGAAAAGTCTCGGCGCAGCCGCTGTGAGGAGGAATGATGTCCACACGCATGGCACCCGGGATGTCGTCGTGAGCGGCGAGCCCCGAGTCCAAGATCGCCACTCGTACGTCCGAAGTCACCGGGAAGTAATACGGTGAGCCGGGCGCGGGCAGGTTGGCGGTCTGCTTCGCGGCCTGGGAAAGGGCGACGATCGGGTCATCGGGAAGAATCGAGACCACGCCGTAGCCCCGAGCCAGTCCGTCGAGCGCTGTTTCGGGCACCCTCAGCGCCTGCATCTTGAGCCGACCGAAGTGCCGCTTGACCTGACCGCCGAAGCCGCGAACCCGAGCCCCCTCGAAATATCCGGGGGTTCGATCGTAGGTGACGATCACGTCGACCAGCCGCGGCGCCCCGCCGTCACCCGTCTTGGGGCCTGTGGGCTTCGTCTTGGCGCTTGCAGCGGGGAGCGACAGCGTAAGAACGAGAAAACCGACCATTGCTACTTGAAACCCGTATTTCATCTGCTTTCTCCCATGGGCGTACGCATGAATCACGTGTCTGCATACCGCAACGCGAGTGCCACTCACGAATAGCGATAGGCGTATTCGGGGAAGCCTGCTTCCGACGCCTCCTCCAGGTCTCTAAGTATCTGAAAAAGAAGGAGATAACCTGCCGTCAACGAAACCCTGACGACGCTGTCAGTCGCCCTCGAGCCCCTCGTAGCGGTCGGCCGGGCAGGGTGTTTCTCCCGGGCGGGGGAAACCGGCAGGGAGATTTGGTACCGGCTGGGGATTCGCGGGGTGGAGGCTAGCGCGCTGCTTCGAATATGGGTGCCTGTGTCAACGACACAAGCGTCTCGGGGCGGTTCGTGCCGAATGAGCTGCCGGGCTAACCTGCCAGTTTGTCGATCAGCGCGTCGAACCACGGGAAAGAAGCTCGAAGGTCGGTCCAGAGGAAGCCGAAGGTGAGCGCATGAGCCGAGAGGCTCGTGATCCATCTTTGCCGTGTTGCTGTTCTCACCGATTCGCTCCTTGCATCTTCTCGAGAAGTCTTCGTTGCCGGTGTCAACCCGTGCTTCATTCCTGTTCGACCCAGTCGCCGACGCTCATGACATCGGCAGCACCGTCGTTCCAGAGATAACCGTCGCTCCACAGGAAACCGTCATTCCAGAGGAAGCCGTCGTTCCAAAGATAGCCGTCGGACCAGAGAAAGCCATCGTTCCAGAGGTAGCCGTCGCTCCACAGGAAGCCATCATTCCAGAGAAAGCCGTCACTCCAGAGAAAGCCGTCGAGGCCGGTGATGTAGTAGTTGCCTTCGGCATCGACATTCGCCCGGCCGCCGTAGTGCTGGACTCCGGCTAGATCGAGGTCGACATTGACGCCGTTGTTGGCGCAACCGCTGGCCGTGCTGGTCAGAGCGCCGGAGGCGTTGACCAGGCCGGCGCCTTGCTGGAAGACACTGTAGGCAAGCTTACCCTTGGCGTCGACCGCCGGCCGAGCCGAGTCCATCAGCCGGCACTTGACCTCGTCGGGGGTGAGCCAAGGCTGGGCCTCGAGCATCAAGGCGACCGTGCCCGAAACGATCGCGGCCGACTGGGAGGTGCCGGACATGTGGAAGTAGTCGTCACCGAAGAGCCAGCTCAAGAACATCTGTGCCAGCCAGCTCCAGGG
>JAAENP010000083.1 GCA_024224155.1 bacterium | reverse complement strand
GCAGCGATCGTCCTCGCGATGGTCTACGAAGAGCTGATTCGGCAAGTAGCGCAGTGGGATATCTTCTACAATGACGATACTTCGGTGAAGATCCTTCAGCTGCTCAAAGAGAACCAACAGATCGAACAGAAGGGCTCGAAGGAGCGTACCGGGATCTTCACCTCCGCCATCGTTGCGGTCCGCGACGATCACAAAAGTGCAGTGTTCTTCACCGGGCGCCAGCACGCTGGAGAAAACCTCGAGGATGTGCTCCGGCGGCGGGCCGCGGAGCTCGAGATACCGATGCAGATGTGCGACGGATTGTCGCGCAACGTGCCGAAGGAATTCGCGACGATCCTGGCCAACTGCATGAGTCATGGTCGTCGGAAGTTCGTGGAGGTGGTCGATAGCTTCCCTGGAGAATGCCGCTTCGTGCTTGAGTCCTTGGGACACGTCTACCACTACGATGCCATCGCCCGCAAGGAGGAGATGTCGCCCGCAAGGCGCCTACGCTTTCATCAAGAGCACTCAGCCGAGATCATGGAGAAGCTCGAGTGCTGGATGGAAGAGCAGCTGGAGCAGAAGAAGGTCGAGCCGAATTCCTCCCTGGGCGCAGCGCTTTCCTACATGCTGAATCGTTGGGACAAGCTCACCCTGTTTCTGCGCAAGCCTGGCGCACCGCTGGACAACAACATTTGCGAGCGTGCGCTGAAGAAGGCGATCCTCCACCGCAAGAACTCGCTGTTCTACAAGACCAAGAACGGCGCTGGTGTCGGCGACATCTTCATGAGCCTGATCTACACCGCAGAGCTCGAGAGCGTCGATCCGTTCGACTATCTCACCGAGCTTCTGAAGCACCCTGAAGAGCTACGGCGCAGCCCCCAGGACTGGATGCCGTGGAACTACCAGGTGGCCGTTGGCGCAGCCGAGGCGGCAGCCCTCCGGCCAGACGTCGAGCTGAGCTACGCCATCTGAGTCAGCCGGGCGGCCCAACCCTGGCGCTGCCTATCGGCCGGCTGACTGTGGCGCTTCGTCCCAACGCCACGCCGATGGCGTCACGCCGTCGCAAATGGCCCATGCCCTTCCGATGGTCAGCGCCCGCCGGCCTCACGCCGCGGCCCTGACGGTCGCGATCATCGAGAAAAATCGCGTTACACACGCTTGCTGGAAGGACACACACGCTTCTTCAGGCCGTAGTAGTCCAGGCCCAGGGCCTGGGCCGTCTTGGAAACGCCGCACTCTCCAGCGACCTCGGCCGCCGCTTGCCACAGCGTCTCAGGGATGCGGGTGCCTCGTTTCCGATCCTGGCGCCAGCGCTCGAACTGGCTCTGGACGTCACTCAGGATG
>JAAENP010000082.1 GCA_024224155.1 bacterium | reverse complement strand
GCCCTTCTCTATCGCGGTTTAGGTCAAGGCCCTTCTCTATCGCGGTTTAGGTCAAGGCCCTTTCTGATTACGTCATGCCACATTCCTTCTGCATGTCGTTTTGCACCGGCTGATGTTGCCGCACGGGGCTCTTGCTTCTCTTCGAGGTTGGCGCATGACCACCTCATGATGGGATAAGAGGATGAGGCGGTTCAATCTTTCGGGCGCCCTTGCCGCCGGTCAGCAGCAGGATCTGCGGACGTTGCGAACTCACCCCACCCGTCGTCCCCGTGAGGACATCTTTCTGCCGGAGCAGAACTCGTTGATCTCCTTGCCAGTACTGCGTCAGTACAGCCGAAGGTTTAGGCTGCCTTGGCGACGGCAGGGCCGTTGCTCCAGCGGAACTCGGTGCCGTCGACCCACATGCGGTGCAGGATTACCGCCAGGCGCCTCGCGACTGCGACGATGGCACGGCGCATGCCGCGCCGCTGGGCCACTCGCATGCCCCACGCCTTCAGCCAGGACCATTTCCGGCTGTGGGTGAGGAGCGACTGCGCGGCCTCGTACAACATCGTGCGGAGCATGGTGTCACCGCACTTGGACACACGGCCATCATAGTCGATCTCGCCGGACTGGAATCGCTTTGGCGTCAGACCGACATGCGCGCCGACCGCCCTGGAGTGAACGAAGCGCTGCGGCTGATCAATGGTAGCCCGGTAAGTCAGCGCGACGACCACGCCGACGCCGGGTGCTGTCATGAGCCGTCGGCAAATCGGGTCATGGCGGACCGTGTCGAGCAGCATCTTGTGGAGGACCGCGAACTGCTGGCGCATCACTCGCCGGACGGTGAGCAGCGGTTCCACGATAGCGGCTAGCTTCGGAAAGTCTTCGACCAGCTCGCGGATCCGCGCCTCGTACCCGCGGGTGCTGACCGTGCCCACCTTGAGACCGAAGTTGCGCAGCGTCCCGCGTAGATCGCACTCGACGTCGAGCAGTTTTCTCTGGAGCAGCTTGCGGCTGGTCAGCAGCATCCGCTGCTCCTGGGCAACCAGGGTCTTCACATGCACCGGCTTGAACAGCCCGACCCGCATCATCTGCGCGATGCCGCGCGCATCATTGCGGTCACTCTTGTTGATCTGCTGCCCCTTGAGCAGCGCTTGCATGTGCCGGGTCTCGACGCAGACAACCGGCAGCCCGGCGGCAGCCAGACCGTTGACCAGCCATTGCGAGAGCGGGCCGGCTTCGATCCCGACCCGGACATAGGCCTCGCCGATTGAGGTCAGCAGCGTGACGATGTCGTCCGGCTCGCTCGGTACCTTCTGCTCCAACACCACCTCGCCAACCTCGTCGACGACACACACCGCCGTCTCCTTCACCGAAACATCCAGACCTACAAAATGTGCCATCGTCGTCGCTCCTTCTTCGATCTACGAGGTCAGGGCGACCCCGATTCTACGATCGTACGTGAAGGGGCTACGCTCATCCTGATATCGTCGGGCGCAGCCGCCGCGATATACCATCTTTTGGCTAAGTTTCGCCACTCGAACCGGCACTCGTTGAAAACCAAAATTGCCTGCTGATCGCTCGACGCGAGATGGGGTTCGACACTCCAGGG
>JAAENP010000081.1 GCA_024224155.1 bacterium | reverse complement strand
GCGCAGCGAGAAGGACCCGTACACGCTGATGCGAATGCTGGCGGTCAACATCCTCAACACCGAGGACACCTTGCGCTACGCCGCCGAGATGGGCGCCGATCGCTACTTCGCGGTCTCGTCGGACAAAGCCGCTAACCCAGCAAATGCGATGGGTGCGACCAAGCGGGCCATGGAACTGTGTCTCGCTCGCGGCAGCCGCGACATACCGGTTTCCTCGGCCCGATTCGCCAACGTGGCGTTCTCCGACGGCAGTCTCCTGCACGGATTCACGCGGCGGATGGAGAAGCGCCAGCCCCTCGCGGCTCCCGAGGACGTCCGCCGCTACTTCATAACCGACTCCGAGGCGGCCGTCCTCTGTCTCCTGTCCTGTCTCCAGGGCGCCAATCGGGAGGTCTATTTTCCCAACGTGACAGAGAACTTCGACGCCGTGGACTTTCGCACCATCGCCGAGCGGTTCTTGGAAGATCGCGGCTACCGGGCGCATCCGTGCGCCTCCGAACAAGAGGCCCGGGCGAGCGTGGAGGAACTGGCGGCGCGAGGCCGTTGGCCCTGCTACTTCTTCTCGAGCGACACCACCGGGGAGAAAGAGGTCGAGGAGTTCACCATGGCCGCCGAGGAGGTCGACCTCGACCGATACGAGGAGATCGGCGTCGTGAAATGGCCCGAGCTCACCGATACCGATGCCGACGCTGTCGGCCACCTTCTTGCCGAGGTCCGGGCTCGGCGCGACTCCGGAAGCTGGTCCCGCCAGGAGCTTCTCGACCAGCTCTGCACGCTGCTGCCCGAGTTTCAACACCAGGAAACCGGCAAGTTCCTGGATGAGAGGATGTGAGAGTGGCAAAAGCAACCGTAACCGGCGGAGCCGGCTTCATCGGCTCGAACCTGGTCCGCGAGCTGGTCGCCGAAGGGCGCCAGGTGACAGTCATCGACGATCTCTCGAGCGGCTATCGCCAAAACCTGGAGAGCCTGCCCGAGATCGAGCTCATCGAGGCCTCGATCCTCGAGCCGGAGGCCGTTGAGCGCTCCGTTGTCGGTGCCGACATGGTCTTTCACATGGCCGCTTCGGTCGGCAACAAGCGCTCGAGCGACCACCCGATCCTGGACTCGCAGATCAATGCCATCGGAACACTCCAGGTGCTCGAGGCGGCGCGCAAAGCCGGGGCGCGCAAGGTCGTCTACACGTCTTCAGCAGGAATCTTCGGCGAGCTCAT
>JAAENP010000080.1 GCA_024224155.1 bacterium | reverse complement strand
TCCTGGATACAGACACCGCGTTTTGCGAGCCCTTCATCTTGAACTTCCACTGGCGCGTGAGGGGCTGCACAGCAAGTATGCCCGTCAGATCCGAGGCGCTTGACTGAGAAGCATTGTCGGCAGGCAGCAGGAAGACGTCTTTGCACTCGCGCAAGCGTACGTAGATGCATTTGGGCATGAAGTGGAGGACGACGCAGCCGTGTACAGCAATGGAGGGTCGGCCTTGAACGGACGGTTCCTTCGGATGGAGCTCAATGTCCACGACTTGCACCGGTGCCCCTCGCACAAGCCGCGGCGGCAAGAAGGACTCCGTGAGGATCATGTCCATGCCGATGTATACGGGCAGGATCCCGGGGAACTTGGCGGTGGTACTGATGTTGGGCAGGGCACGCATGGCGTCGAAGTCCTCCTTGCTCATGCGAGCGCTCGGGAGGTCGATCGACGGGATGTAGTACAAGAGCTGGCCCGCGGCGTTGGCGTTGAGTCGCGCATGAGCGTGCATGGCATAGGAGACGATGCGCCACTCGTAGGCACACTCGTACCAGCCCCTGGCGTTCCGCAGTCGTGGATCCGGGGTAGAGGTCTGGATGACTGTGGCTTGGAGAGCATGCCAAGCCTCCTCGGAGATCTTCTTCCCACCGGGCGTCCGCATCGCCGTCAGGATCTCGATGAGCAGCGGATCGTCGAAGCGCCGCATCTCGACGAAGTCGTGGACGTAGTCCATGTCCAGAAGCAGCTTCCGGCCCTGCTGGTGCTCATAGGATTGGTTGCTTGGAGAAGCCAGCAGAGAAGCCGATGCTGGTACAGGCGGGAGCTGGTAGAAGTCGCCGGACAAGATCTTGCACGGCATGCGGCCCCACGTCTCGGCTGGCTTCATGTAGTGGGTGGAGTCGAGGTTGTGGCGCAGAGCTCGTCCGTACGTCTTGCGTAGAGCATCGGCATGAAGAAGGTCACCGGGAACAGCGCCCAGCTCATCGATGACCTCGACGCCGAGATCTCCGGCGATGCGATCCATTTTCTTTTGCGTCTGCGCGTTCAGTCGCAGTCTGGCTGTCTGCAGGGAATCGGTCAGGAGGAGACCGTTGGCCGCGTGCAGCGTTCTGGCTCGTGAGCCCAGGTTTTGAGCGGCCTGATTGGATTGTGCTGTGGCGGAGTAGCCGTTGGGCCCGAAGTACGTTTCGGCGAGAGGCTGCACGATCTTCCCGAGGGTGCGTGTCTTGCCGACTCCGCCGCCGCCGAGCCAGATGGCTCGGTGGTTGTTCGTGGGTGTGGCCACGGGCAGATGAACGGAGGACTTGTCGGGCCGCGTGTCGAAACGCTTCTGGAGGGAAAGTGCGAGAAGCGCCACGGCGTCGATCTGCTCCTCCGTG
>JAAENP010000079.1 GCA_024224155.1 bacterium | reverse complement strand
GTCGCTGTCCGCCTCGGACTTCACCGCGGGCGGGGCGCTGATAGCCCCGGCCTTCGCCTCGGAGGTCATCGAGTACCTGCGACCGGAGTCCGTGGTGATGGCCTCGGGTCCCCGCACGATGGACCTGTCCACCGGCGCGCTCGAGGTGCCGAAGATCAACCAGGGCTCGGCCGCGAGCTACGTGGGGGAGAACCAGACCGGCGGGATCACCGAGCCGGAGTTCGGGAACCTGGTCTTGATCCGCAAGAAGCTGAAGGCGGAGATCCCGGTCAGCAACGACCTTCTCACCTTCGCCACCCTGAACGCGGACGCGATCATCCGAGACGACGCCGTGGCCGCGATGGCCCAGCGGCAGGACGCCGCCTTCATCCGCGACGACGGCACCCAGTTCACCCCGAAGGGGCTCCGCTATCAGGTGCCCGCCGTGAACGTAGTTCCGGCAAGCGGAACCGCGCTGACCAACATCGAGGCCGACCTCCGGAACGCGGCGCTGGCCCTTCGCGACAAGGACATCCGCATGGTCCGCCCGGGCTGGCTCATGAGCTCCCGGACGGAGCTGGCACTGAAGCACATCCGCACCGGCACCAACGAGAACTACGCCTTCCGCGCGGAGATGCTGGCGGGGAACCTCAACGGGTATCCCTTCAAGGTGACCACCCAGATCCCCGAGGATCTCGGTGGGGGGACCAACGAGTCCGAGCTCTACCTGGCCGACTGGAACGAGGTGGTCGTGGGCGAGGCCCAGGGTCTGCGCGTGGACTCCTCCAGCGAGGCGGCCTACTACGACGGAGCGGCGCTCCGCTCGTCCTACAGCCGGGACCAGACCGTGGTCCGGGTGATCATGCAGCACGACATCGGGATGCGGCACGACTTCGGCATCGCCGTCGTTAGCGGCGTGCTGTACGGAACATAATCGACGAGTCTAATCGGGAACGGCCCCTTTTCGTGAGGGGCCTCCCCCCGCAGGCCAAACGAGGAGGAGAAGACCATGGCAGGACTTGCAAGTTATCTCGACCAGGGCGCGGTGCTGAAGGCCGAGGGCGCACTGGCCGCTGTTACCATCACCGGTGGCGACGCCAAGGACGCGGTCGAGCAGAATGGCTACGCGATCGACAGGTTCGCGATCGCCCCGCATTCCTCGAGCGATTCGAGCCGGAAGGGGCTCGCGGCGCTCTTGGCGATCGGGTGCGTGGCGACCCTCGGGCACAACGAGACGTGCGTCCTGATCGCGAACGTGCGACACGCGGACAACGCGGGGATGAGCACGAACGTGTCCGACTTCGACCATCGGGCGAGCGCGCAGCCGCCCGACATCACGTTGCCGTCGCTGACCATCAGCGAGCAGGAGACGACCACCTACGGGGTGCTCGAGCAGAGGTACGACCTCACGGGCGCCAGACGATACATCCAGTGCCAGTACACCTGCACCCTAAGCGACGCGAGCCACGCCGACACGGCCATAATCAGCGGCCTCTGGGTCTTCCACGGTGCTCAGGCCGGGCCGTTCGAGGGAGGACTCAAGGGCAGCTGGGCCGCGATGCAGTAGCGCTCGGTGGTAGACTGATCCGGAACGGGCGGCCCTCGGTTTCGTGGAGGGGTAACGACTTCTCACAGGGGTACCGAGAGCCTGGTGAACGCAGATACCGGGGACCGCCCATAACCGGGAGGACTACATATGAGACCACCGATGCCGCAAGACCACATCGAGGAGCGGAAGCTCCGCGTCATACTGCTGGAAAAGCACCCACCCTACAACAAGGGAGAGGAGCGGGGCCTGCCGGAGAGCCAGGCACGACGCCTTTGCGTCACCGGAACGGCCATGCCGGCGCCGAAGAACCCGAGGGGGATCAAGATTCGGGACGCGGAGACCGGCGAGCTCGTGAGCGTGGAGGACACGCTGGGGGGCTGGAAGCTGTCGCGGGACGAGGAGGATGCGGCGGCCTCCTTCAGGCGAGCCAGGAAGATAAGCGCCGGCGACATGACCGGCGAGATGGACGCGCAACGAGCGGCGACGGCCCACGAGGAAGAGCGGGTCGAGGCCGAGGCCGAGAAGAGCGACGCGAAGACAGGCGACAAATTCTTGAAAGGCGGCAAGAAGGATGCAGCCTCCAAAACCGAAGCCAAAAAGTGAGCCCAGCGACGCCGAGCGGAACCGGCGGGAGCTGGAGCTGCTCCGGGCCACCCGGCGCGTGATGAGGGAGGGGGCCTCGCGTCCCTCCTGGCATCGCGACCGGCAGCAGAGGTCCGGCGTCAGGAAGGGGTGAGGCGTGATCACGTCGCACATCGAGATCGAGGGCACCGCCCCGGACCACACCCTCTGGTGCGACATCAAGGACGTCAAGGCCGAGCTCGGGCTCACCGGGACCGACGAGGAGGGGTCGCTGCTGAAGAGGATCCAGCGAGCGTCCGACCGGCTGCTGAGGTTCACCAACCTGAGGGGGGTCGCCTTCTGCCGGTACAAGGAGACCCTGCCCGGGATGGGCGACACGAGCCTGATGGTCACGAGGACCCCCATCGTCAACCTGCTGGCCGTGGAGATAGTCAGCGCTGAGATCTTGATCGAGGGGGCCACGGGCCAGGACGTCACGGACAGCGTTTTGCTGGAGGACCGGGCCGCGGGATTCCTCTTCCGCAAGTACGGCTGGGGCTGGTCGGCGATGCGATCGGCGCCGCTGGGACTTCAGCTCAGCACCGTCGGAGCCCCGATGCCGGGGACCGAGGAGCCGGTGTATCGAATCGACTACGAGGCGGGCTGGATGATGCCGAAGCAAAAGCTCCCGACCGAGACGGGGACCGAGGTCCCAGTCAACTTTCCCGCCGACCTGGAGCAGGCCTGCCTGGCCCAGGTGATCTGGGACTATCGCCACGTGCGGCGCACGGCGGACGTCAAGAGCAAGAAGGTCGGCGACACCACGCTCACCTACGAGACGGGGTTCGGCAACGACGAGGACTCGGTGCTGGCCAGGCGCTTCGGGCTGTGCCCCGACGCCTTCTACCTGGCCAACCCGATGAGGAGGGCCGCGTGAGCAAGAACAAGTCGCCCGCGAAGGCCGTGTGCAACAAGTGCGGGCTGCCGGCCCGGAGGGTGGCCTCCGTGATGAGGGAGGTCAGCGAGGGAGACCTCGCCGCCGTCTTCATCGTCGAGCGGCAGTTCATCCACGTGGCCGAGAACGGACAGAAGATGATCTGCCTGGAAAAGCTGGAGTATCCCTGGCTCATGACGCTGTGCGGCGTCGACGAGCTGGAGGGCGTCCGGCAGAAGCTGGCCAAAAACGCCGTGAAGTGGCAGACGGGATTCAGGGCCATCATAGGGGCCGTTCCTCGTTGAAGGGGTGAGCATGGCGAGAAAGAGCAAGAAGGACAACGGGCGAGCCGTCCTATCCGATAGCCGGATGCGCATGGCCAAGCTGACGGCCATCTCTGTGCTGAGGTCCTACAGCAGGGACGGCGCCCTGCGCAGGGTGCGCGAGATGGGGGAGGGGGTTCGGAACCTCAACCCCGAGAACAAGGCCTTCTACGAAAGGGTCGAGGCGCTGGTGCAGGAGGCCAAGAAGAGCCAGACGATGGACGGGGAGCACGTTACGTGGGGACGCTAGGACATGAGAACAGGCAAGCGGTGGTGGGCCGTTGACCTGCCCACCTGGCTCCTGCTGGCGGGCGTGCGCGCCGACGCGGAGCTGGTGGACGAGGCGGTCTTGATGCCGGTCGACCCGGACCTGCTCGAGCTGTACGTGGACGAGGTCGTCATCGAGCCGTGGGTCAGCAAGGACTTCGGCAACGTGGAGACTTTCGGGGCCGCCGTGACCTACCGCGCCAAGATCGACGCCCACGTGGAGGAGATCCCGAGGGACAGCGGGGACGTGGCGAAGTCCAGCCACCGGGTCGCGCTCGATGACATCTACGCCGTGGGGGAGAGGGACCGGATCACGATGCCGAGCAACGGGCGGTTCGCGGTGAGCCAGCCGGAGATCCTGAAGGTCCATTCGTGGACGGACGAGAACCCCGTGACCACGACGGAGCTCGGGCACCACACCACGGTCATCGTGGGCGGACGAAGGACGGGGAGCGCCTGATGCCGATCGTCGCCACACGGGGAGGGCCGCTCGTATTCGGGCCGAGCAAGCCGGGGGTACTCAAGAAGCCCCGGATCATCCTTGAGACCAAGCTGGTCGAGAAGGCGATGGCCGCCGTGGTGCCGGAGCTGCTCACGCAGTTCAGCCGGGCCCTGGACAAGATAGCGGAGGAGGCCGTGACCAACGTCATGGACGCCACTCCGGTCCAAACCGGGGACCTCCAGGGGAGCGCCCGCCGGACCAAGGTGAGCAAGGGCAAGACCACCTCGATGGTCACGATCAAGTCGGGCGGGATCGAGGGCGAGGTTCGGGGAAGGCCGATCGAGTACGCGATCGTCGTGCACCAGCTGGGCTCGCCACGAGGGCGAGGCCGCTTCTACGTCATCAACCCGGTCATGGCGGTGGCGGAGGCGTACCTGCCGAGGACGGCGGACCGGGCGCTCGAGCGGGCCGTGAACAAGGTCAAGGCGCCGAGGCTGGTCCGATGACGACCGTGGCGCAGGACCTGGCGCGATACCTGGAGGACCGGGGCCTCGTGACGATGTCTGGGGCGGGCAAGGACGTCTTCCAGTTCTCCATGGAGGACGAGCCGGGGGACGCGGTCCTGATCAAGAAGGGCGGGGGCATGGCGGCCCAGCGCTCGCACGACCTGCGCCGGATCAAGAACGAGACGGTCGCCGTGATCGTGAGGGACCGGGTCTTCCTCACCGGCGAGGTGCGGTCGGACGAGATCTACGACGCCCTGCTGGACATCTCGAACACGGCCTCGGATGGGTCGGTACTACTGGGGGCCGTCCCGCTGGGCGGGATCGCCGAGATGGGACGGGACGAGAGGAAGCGCTTCAAATGGACGATGAACTTTGTGATCAAAAGGACTTGACGGAACTATCGGATCTGGTCAAGCCTGGGAGACGATGGAACGGATTCGAGACCTGGCGGTGCACCCTGTGCGGTCGCCAGGACACGGACAGGGAGAGGACGCTCGGGCACGTGATGGAGGTTCACTTCAAGCAGGAGGAGCCCGCAAAGGTGGTCCAATCATCGTTGGTCGACCCGCAGGGACGACCGCTTTTCATGGAGGTATAACATGGCAGAACTCACGGTCGTAGACCTGCCGGAGGGGTACGAGGACGACATCGCATCTACGCCCGTCAATCCCGGCTTCGTCGCGGGGACTGTGGCTGGCGACACGTTCCGCTGCACCGGCAAGGAGATCCTCCTTGTGTGGAACCAGGGCGGCGCGCCCTACACGGTCACGGTGACGAGCCAGCCGCTTTCCGTGTCCGGGAGGACGGGGGACATCACGGCGGCCTCGATCCCGGCGGGAGTCTTCCGGGTCTTCCAGATCTTTCCGCGCGACGGCTGGGAGAGCGGCGGTCTTGTTTCCATCGCGGTCTCGAACGCGCTGGTATTCGTGGCGGTGCTTCGGGCACCGATCCAGGCGCAAGGATAGGAGGCAGACATGGCAGCTACTGAACTAACCGTCGTTGATGCGCCGGCAGGGTACGAGGCCGTCATCACGAGCACCCCGGCCGACCCGGGGTTCGTGGCCGGGGACCCGACGAACGGCAACAGCTTCCGGTGCACGGGCAAGGAGCTCCTGCTGGTCTACAACGACAGCGGGGACGCCTACACGATCACGGTCGCCTCGGCGCCCGCGTCGAGGACCGCCAGAAACGGACCGATCACCAACGCCTCGATCCCGGCGGGGTCGGTGCGGGCCTTTCAGATCTTCCCCCGGGACGGATGGGAGGTCGGCGGGCTGGTGACCGTTACCCCAGAGGACGACCACCTCCAGCTCGCGGTGGTCCGCTTCCCGATTCAGGCGCAGGGATAGGAGGCTAAGATGGCATACCCAAGCAGAGCAATCTTCGGCCTCGGCACGCGGCTGGACCGCGGGGACGGACAGACCCCGGAGAACTACAGCGCGATCGCCGAGGTTCGGTCCATCAGCGGGCCGAGCATGGCCACCGACATCCTGGACGTGACGAACCACGAGTCCCAGGGCGGCGTCCGTGAGTTCAAGGCCGGGCTGATCGACCCGGGCGAGCTCACGTTCGACTGCGCGTTCCAGCCGGGCGAGCCGAGCCACGGGGCGAAGGCCGGGCTCCAGAAGGCGCAGCTCGACAGGGCGGTGGACAACTACAACCTGGTCTTCCCGCCCGGGATCGGCTTCACGTGGCTGTTCCAGGGCATCGTGACCGGCCTGCCGCTCACCTTCCCCATCGACGAGGTCATCACCTCCTCGGTGACCCTGAAGGTGTCCGGCCTGCCCAACTTCGAGTACGCGACGCCGCCGGGCTGGTAGGGTCCGGGCCAGGCTCAGGGAAGCCGGAGCCGATGTCTCCGGAAAGAGACGGGAGGCGGCTATCGCCGTCTCCCTTTCTTTTTTCCGAACCCTGCCATGGTTCCCACGATGTATGCTCCTCTCGTGGGGCACCCAATGTCGGGTGCCGGAGGAGGAAAGAACCATGAACGAGATGAAGCCAGAGGACAAGGTTACGGAGCAGACCGAGACACCCGAGAAGGCAGCCCCGGCCGCCGTGGCCGCGCCGCGCAAGAAGGCCCCGGCCAAGAAGAAGGCCACCAAGAGGAAGGCCACCAAGAAGAAGGGCGGCAAGGTCCTGGCCGCCAAAACGATCCTCAGTGCCCCCGACATCAAGGAGGAGGAGATCCAGGTGCCGGAGTGGGCGAACGAGGAGACGGGCGAGGACACGGTGTTCGTGCGGGGCCTGAGCAGCATCGACCACGAGCGGCTCACCCAGTCGTGCACGGAGGGGCCGATCGGCAACCGCAACTTCAACATGGTGGGCTACCAGGCCAAGGTGGCGATCCTCTGCACGTACGATGCCCTGGCGAAGGACGGGGGCAAGCGCATCTTCCAGAAGGACCACCTCCAGGTGCTGATGCAGAAGGCGAGCGGGCCGATCGCGACCATCGCCAACAAGGCACACGAGCTGAGCGGGATCGGGACGGGCGCCGTTGACAAGTTTCAGGAAAATTTAGGCAAGACCCCGAACGCCGATTCACTTTTCGACTAGCACTGGCGCTCGGGATGACGCGGGCCGACCTGGTCCGCAGGATGTCGAGAGAGGAGCTGACAGAGTGGATCGCATTCAGCCAGCTCGAGCCTTTCGGGGCGGAGTTCGACGAGTACCTGTCCGCCTTGATCGCCTCCGTGGTCGCGGAGGTGAACCGCAACCGCAAGAAGCGGGGCAAGCCCTTCTCCCCCAAGGAGTTCATGCAGCACTGGGGCCGCCCCGACCCGGACAAGGCCTCCACCCCGGAGGCCATGGCGGACTTCGTGAAGCAGTTCACGGCGCGGATGCACGCCCAGAAGGGGGTGGACATGCAGAAGCCAGCCATCTTGGACCAGCACGGGAGGCCGGTGTCTAGTGGCTCTTAATCTAGGGGACATCCTGATCCGGATGGGACTGGACACGGGCCAGTTCAGCCGGGAGATGCGCGCCGCCCAGCGGCAGCTCCAGGGAGCCGCCTCCGGGTTTCGCCAGGCCGGGCAGACGGCCACGATGGCGTTCACGGTGCCGCTGGTGGCCGCCGGGGCCGCCGCCCTCAAGTTCGCCTCCGACTTCGACTCCGCCATGACGCAGTCCATGGCGATCATGAGCGAGTTCTCCGGGGCATCCGAGCTGACGGCGTCGGGGCAGGCACAACTCCGGGGGGAGATGGAGAAGGTCGCCCGGACCGTCTCCAAGGAGCTGAACCTCGCGGCGAACGACGCCGCCAAGTCCTACTTCTTCCTGACCTCCGCCGGGATGGACGCCCAACAATCCATCGCGGCCCTGCCGCAGGTGGCCCGCTTCGCCAAGGCCGGCATGTTCGACTTCGCGACGGCGACCGACCTGGCGACGGACGCCCAGTCCGCCCTCGGACTGAAGTCCGACGACGTGCAGGAGAACCTCGCCGGCCTGACCCGCGTCACCGACGTGCTGGTGCGGGCGAACCAGCTCGCCAACGCCTCGGTGGAGCAGTTCTCGCAGTCCCTGACGACGAAGGCGGGCGCGGCCCTCAAGATAGCGAACAAGTCGATCGAGGAGGGGGTGTCCGTCCTCGCGGCGTTCGCCGACCAGGGCGTGAAGGCGCAGGACGCGGGCACCGCCCTGAACATCGTGCTCCGGGAGCTGTCCACGAAGGCGATCAAGAACCGGGACGCGTTCAAGACGATGGGGGTGGCGGTCTTCGACGAGAACCGCAATTTCAACAACATGGCCGACATCATCGGGGACCTGGAGGACGCCCTGGAGGGGATGTCGGACGCGCAGAAAAAGGCGACCTTGCTCCAGCTCGGGTTCACGGACAAGTCGGTCATCTTCCTGCAGACCCTGATCGGGACGAGCGAGGCGATGAGGCAGTACCAGGAGAGCCTGGAGAGCGCCGGGGGAGCGGCGAAGGAGGTCGCGGAGGCCCAGCTCAAGGCGTTCAACGAGCAGATGGGCATGGCCTGGAGGAGGATCGTGGACGCCGCGATCGCCATCGGGTCCAAGCTGATGCCGATCGTCCTGGACTTCGTCGTGGCGATGGAGCCCTTGATCCAGTGGGTGGAGTCCGCGGCGAAGTGGTTCGCGGCCTGGCCGAAGCCGCTCCAGCTGGCCGCCGTCGCCGTCGCCGGGCTGGTGGCCGCCGTGGGGCCGCTCCTCATAGTGATCGGGTTCATCGGACAGGGGATCGCTTCGCTCATCGCGATCTGGCCGGCGCTGGCCGCGGGCTTCGGGGCCTTCGGGGTGAGCGCGGGGGTGGTCACCACGGCCCTGACGTTCCTGGGAAGCGCGCTCGCGGCGCTCGGGGTGGGCATCGCGGCGTTCAAGATCACGGACTGGATCCTGGAGTGGACGGGCCTCCGGGAGACGATAGACAGCGCCTACGCCTCCGTATTGGATTGGCTCGGGATATACCAGCAGGCCGTGCCGGCGTCGACGCAGGAGACCAAGATCCTGGTGGAGGCGACCGCGCTCGCGGGACGAAAGATCACCGACTGGAACGAGGCCATCGGGATCGTGATGGGGAGCCTGGACGAGCAGCGCGGCCTGATGGCGGAGAACACGGAGGGGATCAAGCAGAGCTTCGACGCGATGGACCGCTTCGCCACGGCGATGGGGGTCTCCCGCGACACGCTGGAGCAGGTGGCGAGCCGCCTGGGGATGACGACCCAGGAGCTGCTGGAGAACAAGAAGGCGACGGAGCTGGTCAAGGGCGAGCTGAAGAAGATGGCCAACGAGGCCAAGGCGGCGGAGAACCGACTCCGGAGCATGGTCAAGACCGTGCGAGACGCGGAGAAGGACGCAAGGGACCTGGCCAAGGCCGTGGAGATCGAGGGCGGGGCGATGGCCCTGACGACCGGGGAGACGATGCGCCTGGCCGCGATGATCAAGGTCTGGAGGGAGGAGAACATCGAGGTCGCCGCGTCGCTGGACGCGGTCGTCGAGCGGGCGGAGGCCCTGGAGAGGGCCGCCCGGCTGGCGGCGATGGCCATCAGCGTCCTCGAGCTGGAGAACACCAAGCTCGAGGCGGTCTACAAGCAGATGGACGCGGCCATGGAGGACATGCTGGAGGGATACGAGAGCCAGCTCGAGATCCTCCCGCAGACGCAGAAGGAGCTGGACGACCTGAGCAACATCCTCGGGTTCGACGTGAGGACCAGCTCCGAGGCAGCCGAGGAGGCGATGCAGAGCTTCGGCCAGGTCATGCTGGAGGTCGCGGCCATCTTCGAGGTCTTCGGCATCAGTGCCCAGAGTGGGATCGGCCAGGCCATCGCGGGCATAGCCACGCTTCTCAACGCGATGCCAGCCCTCCTGGACTCCACCAAGACGATCCAGGGGATGGAGGGCTCGCTGTCGTCGAAGATAGCGGCGGGGGCGTCTACCATTGCGGGAGGGGTCGCTTCGATCGGGGCCTTCACCTCGGAGGGGAGCACGGGAAGCCGGACCGCCAAGGGCGCCCTGGCTGGCTTTTCCGTCGGGTCCAAATTCGGGCCGTACGGGGCCGCCATCGGAGCCGGGGTCGGGGCGCTCGTCGGGTTCTTCCGGGGTCGGGCCGCCAGGAACGCGGAGAAGGAGATCCGGAGGGGCATCGGCAACGCGGTCAGCAAGGGCCTGAACGAGGCCATCCGGGACGCCTCGAAGGACCTGAACTTGGACGTCATGACGACCTCGCTCCTCTTTCTGAGCGAGGCGTTCACGGAGGCCGGGGGCGTGGCCGAGTTCGGGATGCTGAAGGCGAGAAACGCGGTCATGAACCTCGTCGATGCCACGGTCTCGGGACGTATCCCGATGGCGACCGGGCTCCAGGAGGTGGGGGAGGCGTTCCAGCTGATGGCAGCCGAGACCGTCGCGGCAGGCGATGTCATGAGCAGCGAGATGTTCGAGATCGTGGAGTCCGCGAAGCGGCTCGGCGAGGACGTTCCGGGGATCGTGGCCTTCATGGCGGAGCAGCTGAACCAGGCGGTGGCGGGGGTCGGGGCCATGGTGGGCGGCATCCAGATCGTCACCCAGGAGGACGCCCTGGCACAGGCGGAGATATTCGCGACGACCTTCTTCGCGGCGGTGGAGGAGATGGGCATCCTGGCCGCGACGGAGGCGATGGGACCCGCGTTCGATGCGCTCAAGGCGAAGTTCGAGGAGCTGGGGATCGCCCTGGGACCGGAGGGACCGCTGGCCGGCATCTCGCGCTTCTTCGACATCGCCCGAGACCCGCAGTTCGGGCCGCTCCTCGAGGGTCTCCAGGGGCTGACGGGCACCCTGGCGGGACTGGCGAACACGGGCTACCTGACGGCGGAGTCGTTCAACGCGATCCAGCACCAGGGACTGTCGGCGTTCGACCAGCTCCTGGCCGCGGGCCTGACCGAGCAGGAGGCCCTCCAGCAGATGGCTCCGTTGCTCCAGGCGATGATCGACGCCAGCAACCAGTACGGACACGCGCTCGACCCGGCGACGGCGGCCCTGATCGAGCAGGCGGAGGCCGCCGGGATCGCGTTCAAGGCCGACCCGATGTACGTGATGGCGGACGCGATGATCCTCGTGGCCGAGCTGCTCGGGGCGACGTCGGAGCAGATCGAGAAGCTCGGGGAGACGGCGACCGGCGCCGCGGAGGGGTTCGACGACATCGCGGCTTCGGCTGCCGCAGCGGCTGCCGCGGCGGGCGCGATCGACGTTCCAGGAGGCAACGGGAACGGCGGGAACGGGAACGGCGGGAACGGCGGGCACGGGAACGGCGAGCCGCCCCACTACCAGCACGGCGGGCTGGTCACGAGCCCACATCTGGCCGTGGTGGGCGAGGTGCCGGAGGTGATCATCCCGGTGAGCGACCTCAGCCAAACCACCCACGATCCGCCGAGCCTGGAGGACATAGCCGGGGCGGCGGGAGGCGGGCCGCAGGTGAGCGTGAACATGGCGGGCGCCATCGTCGGCGACCCGCATCAGACGGCCCAGGCCATCGGAGAGGCGGTCGGGATCGCGCTGCGGGAGGGATACGGCGGGGCGACGGACGCCGCCGAGGAAGGGCGTCAGCGGAGGCTATAGCATGTCGGTTCTGATCAAGGAATGGGACGTCGGGGCGATGAGGAGGCCGGGCTCGAGCGCCCCCGCGTTTGACCTGACGGTCGGGTCCAACTTTCCCTGGAACCACCTCAAGTTCGACCCGGCCTCGGACGAGGTGGTCTATGTCTTCGGGGTGATGCCGGAATCGGACATCTACACGGCGGATGGGGACGTCGAGGTGGAGATCGACTGGGTCTCCGACACCTCCACGACCGGGACGGTCAGGTGGAAGGTCCAGCTCCTCGGGAGGGCGGACGGCGAGGCGTGGGACACGGCGTTCAGCGACTCGGCGACGGAGGACGACCCCCGAACCGCCGGAGACTCTCTCCACATCGCGACCGTCTCCTTCACGACTCCCTCGCTTGCTCCGGGAGACCGATTCATCTTGGCGCTCACCCGGGAGGGGACGCACGCGAACGACACCTACGACGGGACCGACGCCCACATGGTCGGCGCGAGGCTGCTGGCGGCATGATCGACTTCGGCAAAGCAGAGCTGGAAGAGATGGAGCTCCTCGACTGGGACGCCGCGATCGACCCTTCGCCCAAGCGCCCGAGCGGTTCGATAATCGTCACCTTGAAGCCGAGGAAGGCCCCTCGGATACGAAAGCTGATACAAAGGCTTCGCGAGGCCCTGGGGATATGATCGACTTCGGCGCCCTGAACGACCACGGGGCCTACATCCGGTTCGACCCGGTCGAGGCCGCGTACATGGACGGGTTTCGGGGGATGATCTGGGCGGCCCGCGTGAACCTGGCGGACGAGCACGGGACGTGGGGCTATCTCATGGGGAAGACCGACCACGTCCAGGGCTGGGCCATCCGGTTCGACTTCGCCAACTACCAGACCAAACCCGAGATGGTCTACGAGGACCTCGGCGGAACGGCCCGCTACCATCGATGCCAGACGGCGATGTCGCTGCTGGATTGGTACTCGCTCGTCTTCGCCTGGGCCGGGAGCAACCGGGGGCGGTGGTACCTGAACGGCGTCTTCCAGAACGAGACGGACTCGGAGAGCGACGAGAACGGGACGATCTGGAACAACAAGGACATCGACCTTCACATCTGCGGCTCCGGGGGGGCGACCGACCGGGGGGCCGCGGTGAGGATGGACAACGTCGTCGTCTTTCCCGGCGCGAAGCCGACGGACGAGGAGGCCGACCGGTTCGCCGCCGACTACCACGCGGGCAACATCGCGGCGCTCTACACGGGATACCGGATCCAGGGGAGCCGGGAGCGCTACCCCGGGGTCCACACGCCGCTGTTCTGGTGGCCGGGCGACTTCACGCCGGGCGAGAACGTGGTCTCGCATGAGCTCGGCGGACAGGAGCAGGGGGAGATACACGACGGGACCCCGACGGCGGTCGAGGACGACTGCGACAGCCCTTCCTGGACGGTCCTCAACTTCGGCTCGGCCTCGACGATGTCGGCGGGGGCGCCTGCCTCCTCCGCCCCGGAGGGGAAGATGCCGGACGCGATGTACGCCGAGGTGACGGGGCGGAACAACACCTACGTCGGCGTGCAGGTGGAGTTCCCAGACAACACGATGGGATTTGCGACGGCCTCGCTGCCAACCTCCGAGGAGTTCTACCGGATGAAGGCGCAGAGCATCGGGAACGTGAAGCGCCAGCGCTCGGATAAGAGCGGGAAGCTCCAGCCTGTCGAGGCCAACCTGGTGCTGCTGGACCACAGGAGGGAGCTATCGCGCCTCCTGACGGGGGTTCTCGACGGGAAGGCCGAGGGCTCGCCCGCGAGGATCCGGCTGCTCTCGCCGGACGTGGACGCGGGAAGCTGGATGACCGTCTTCGACGGCTCGCTGAAGCGATGGACGCCGCGGGGGAGCATCCCCGAGATAACGCTGACCCTGGCGCCGGACGACCTGGTCATGCGGTCGGACAACAAGATCGGGTTCATCACGCGGGACCTGTATCCGAACTTGCCGGACGAGATGGAGGACGTCGCGATGAAGGCGATCTACGGCTCCTTCGACTCCATCGTGGGCGGGGGGCCGATCGCCTGCGAGAAGGTGAACACGAACGGGAAGCAGTACTTCGTGTCCGTGGGCCAGTCGTGGCCGCTCCAGACCTACCAGGGGGGCACGATGCTGGACCCCCGGGCGGAGAGCAACAAGTACACGATCGCCGTCCCGGTGGAGAGAAACGGGCGGTGGCTCACGGAGGTCTATCCGGCCACCGACGCGGGGGACAACGCGATCACCGTGGACGTGGACGGGGCCTCGGTCCAGATCGCGACGAGCTACGCGGGGGCCGCCTTCTCTGGATTCTGGCGGAACCAGCGACCCATCATGAATCCCGCCGAGCAGATCTTGCACTTCATGATCAACCACCTCTTCGGCTCCTACGAGCGGGGGGCCTGGCTCTCGCCGGAGAGCGGGGGCCGGATAGACGTGGCGAGCTTCATCGAGGCCGCCGGCTACTTCCGGCAGCGTGGAATCAAGGGCCGAACGATCGTCTACTCCGACGAGACGGGCTACCAGGTGCTCAACCGCTGGTCGGGGCGCTGGAACATCCCCATCTTCTGGGACAGCATGGGCCGGGTGGCGGCGCGGATAGACCGACACGACGTTCGCCGGGGCACGCAGCCGCACCTCGTCGGGGAGATGGAGGGGGTGTCTAATCTCGTGACGACACCGAAGGAGGACATGCTCGCGGACCAGGTGAAGGTCCGGCACGGCTACGACTGGGTCGGCGAGAAGTTCGTGGACACGACCCGCGCCATGGACCTCTCCCAGAGCTGGGGGGTCACGCACACGATGGAGCAGGACTGGAGCGCGACCTGATGCTCGACTACACGAACGCCGACACGCAGGATGCTGGCAAGCTCACCATCCGCTGGCCACCACGGCAGCTGCTCGACGGGGCGCTGCGGTACACGATAGGGTTCTGGTACCAGAGGCGGCGGACGAACACCGGGGCCGTGATCCGCGAGAAGGACGTCAACGTCAAGCCAGGCCTGGGGGTCGCGACCAACTTCTCGGGGGCGAGCGGCGACATCTTCACCATAAGCCACAACAACGTGACCAGCACGAACTCGCCCTCGGTCACGATCGACGTGACCTACAGCTACCTCGTGACGTGGGACGAGCACGAGGGGATGATCATCTACCAGGACGGGGTGAGCTGGCACACGGACGCGACGCTGGTGGAGATACCGACCGTGCCGAAGGAGGCCGCGCTGGTGATCGGCGCCACGGCCTCCGGCATCATAGGCGCACCCGGGGGGTATCTGGGGAACGTGGCCATCTGGCCGGGGTTCTTCATGAACTCCGTCGACGCGGAGATGTGGCACTCAGGGGTCATGCCGCACTACAACTCCTGCCGGTTCTTCTACCGGGGGACATCGGTGCCGGCGAGGGACGAGGTCACGAGGGAGATCCCGGACTGCTTCGTGCGGGAGTACACCTGGCCGGTGCACACGGGATTCCGCTTCCCGTTCGACTTCAAGGAGAACATCTGGCAGGCCGCGGACCCGAGCGACTCCTACTACGACGTGCACGCGGAGATGCCGGACCTCGCGATGAGAGTCCTCTCGAGCGAGGAGCTGAACCGGCGGCGGCTCGTGAGGAAGACCTACCAGATCACGGTCCCGACGGAGTTCTACGCCCGCGAGCTGATGGACGACCTCCAGCTCAAGCACAAGGACGGCCTGGAGCACAGCGGGGAGGGATTCGGTTACGGCGGCTCCCCGGAGCGGCTGGCGAGGATCGAGTCCATCGCCCTGAGGCCCGAGGACCGGCTCGTCGAGCTGGGCCTGGTGGACATGAAGCGCCGGGCGATGAGCTACTACAATTCGCTCCGGTCCCCGCTCGGGATGACGGAGCGCGCCGACGGGCTCTTTCGATTGGCGCCGCTCCAGGGGGAGACGGAGACGACCCGGGATAGCCTCTCGTGGGCGATGGGCCCGGACGGCCTCTTCCATGAGTTCGGGATCGACCAGGCACCACTGACCCCGGAGGGCCTCCTGATCGAGGGCGCGAAGCCCAACTACGTCGACAACCCCGCCTTCAAGCACGGCCTCACGGGCTGGACGGACGCCTCGATGGGCGACGGGGCCGTCTCGGCGATGCCCTCGGGCGGGGGGATAAAGGTCTTCCGCCCCTACACGGTGTTCATCGACGAGAACTTCAACCCCACGACGGGGTACACGGAGGTCCAGTGCTCCGACCCGGGCGACCCGGTGTCGCACGACGACGCGACGACCGAGAACACGCGCAACTCCGCAGCCGCCACCTCGCACCTCGGCTTCTACATCGACCCGACCTTCGCCGAGAACATGCTCAAGGTCAACAAGGTCGTGATCTGGGCCAGGGCCAGGAGGACCGACTCGAACTCGAACGACAACTACAAGCTGCGGGTGAACATCGACGCGGGCTACATCGACACGGGCCCGAACATCGGCCTGACGACCTCCTGGGTCACAAGCTCCTGGGACTGCACGGCCTCGCGGGACTGGACCCCGGAGGACTTCCGGAACGGCACGCTGGCCTTCGTCTTCCAGCGCGGGGCCAACGGGCCGACGACGGAGGTCACGTCCCTCTGGATGGCGGTGGAGTTCGAGGGCGAGGCCGTCCCCAAGCTCTTCCACGCGTCCGTGACGCAGCTGGCGGCGAAGATCTACTGCGCCGAGGACCCCGACCACGACTACGGGGCGCTCCAGCAGGAGATCGGGGTGGTCGACAGCTCCGACATGTGCCTGAGCTGGTGGCACTGGGACGAGAGCGGCGAGGCACTGGCCTTCTCGCTCGAGCGGCACAGCGACGGGTTCTTCATCCAGGCGCTCGACGGGACGTGGGACCACGACGAGGTCTTCCTGGAGGTTCCGCTCGCGCTGATCGGGCCGGAGAGGTTCCGGCTGCCCCACGTCCTCGGTCCCGGGGTCGGGGAGAACTACACGCTCACGCTCTACTCCCGGAACGCGGCCCACCAGTCGAACTGGATCTTCCACGTCCAGATGGAGGAGGGCATGTTTCCGACGAGCCCGATCGTCGGGGAGACGGGGACCTACGAGCGGGAGCCCTGCTACGTGACGGTCCGCAACCCGGACAGCCTGACGATACCGGCGGAGCACGCGACCATCGCGCTCGAGTTCGTCCCCACCTGGGACCACGACGAGTCCGGGACCGGAAACACCAAGTACCTCTTTCGGCTCCAGCACGACAGCTCGAACTTCATCCAGCTCTACTGGGGGATCGGCTCGGCGCGGTGGAGGGTCAACTGGAGCTATGCTGGCACAAATCACTTTTCGGATCTATCCGGTCTTTGCTTCGACGCGGGGGACCCGATCAAGGTGGGCGTCCGGTGGCTCGACGACGGGGAGCTGGGGAAGGAGAGCGCGCAGGGGCAAGTATTCATTCACATGCCAAAGGGTAAGATCTGCGACGAGTATGCCGAGTCGAATCAGGACTCCTGGTTCCCCCTGAATAATACCTACAACGCCGTCGGACAATCGTTCAAGGGCGACGGGGGCAAGATCGGCAGCGTAGGTTTCTACCTGAAGAAAACGGGAAGTCCAACAGGGAACTACTATGTTGCCATTTACTCTCATTTGGGTGTCTATGGGTCAACGGGCGTGCCTGGTGGAGAACATGCTAGAAGCGAGCTTCTCGACGTGGAGCAGATTACAGCCTCCGCAGAGTTCATCCGGTTTGATATTGATGACGACTTGATCCTAGAAAAAGGTACGGCGTATTTCGCTGTATTGGTCTATTTCGGTGGCGATGCTTCCAACTATCTGGAGGTCGGCTACGACGCATCCTCACCCACTCATGGCGGCAATGCTGCGCCCTACATAGCGGCCTGGACCCCGTCGGCAGGGGCGGACGTGGTCTTTGAGATCAGGACCGATCCCAACTCCTGGCAGGAATCCGAACCTGTGGAGTTCACGACGGACCTCGCCGAGGCGGCGGAGTCGCTCTTCTACTTCGGGAGAACGCCGAACATGAACGACTCTAACCCCCCGGACGGCGTCTTACGCTACTTCCACGTCTTTCCCGAGGCCCTGCCGTTCGAGGAGATCCAGGCCCTTTTCGGAGACTGATCATGCTCTATCTTCCCGGCTACTACGCGAACGCGATGAGAAGGGCGACCTCGTTCACGCCGACGCCGAGCGCGGAGACCCTGTACCCGGGGTCGTATCTGGGCCACGGGCTCCCGAGCTACCCGTTCAAGTTCGGCTCCGTGGCGGCGGACGTGGAGGTGGTCGCGGACATCAGTTTTCTCCTGAACCAGGGCTTCGAAGACTGGCTCGGCGACACGCTCCTGAAGTGGAAGGAGGGGGCCGGGGCGGGCTCCTACGCCAAGGAGTCCACGACCGTATCCGAGGGGACGTACTCGCTCAAGCTGACCGGCATAAAGGAGATGTATCAGGACGTCGCCGTGATGACCGGGAAGGAATACGAGGTGGGCTGGTCCTTCTATGGGGACGGCGTCTCGACCAACGCCAGGTTCTACGTCCAGGATCTCGACACCTACAAATGGCTCCATAGCTCCGGCTCCTGGCAGGCCTCCAAGGTGGCGCTATCGTCGAGGACGGGGGCGAGCTGGCAGCCCGTGGACTTTCTCTTCACGGTCGAGAGCGGGGCCCAGGCGACGACCAACCTGCGTATAATCTGCGGGAACATCGCGGCGAACAGCGTCTACTTCGACGACTGCCACATAATTCCGACCGTGGACTTCGCGTCGATCCACGGCCACAACATCCCGAGCGGGGCCGAGGTGGACATTCAGTTCTCGGACTCCCCGTCTTCCGGCTTCTTCTCGAACGGAATCCTGACGATGGCGCAGCCGTCGTTCTACGCGGTCCTTGACCACGAGGAGACCCACCGATACGTGAAGCTGCTGATCGGCACGCAGGCCGTGGGCGACCCGATCTGGATCGGGGAGTGGGCGGTCGGGCACCACAACGTCCTCGGGGCCGCGATGAGATGGGGATGGAAGTTCGTGCCGCGCCAGCCGAGGACGGACGTGCGCACGGCCAAGACCGGGCAGCTCTTGACGCAGCGGGAGGCCTACCGCCCGAGCCTGGACCTCGTGATGGACTTCATCGCGACGAACAAGGCCGACCGGGACGAGATGTTCGAGACGGTCATCCACGGCTCCGAGCAGGGAGACGAGCCGGTCATCATGGTGCCTGACGAGCACGAGCCGGAGGTCATACACGGGCGGGTCTCCAAGCACACGATCCCGCTGGGGAAGGTCCCCTACGACAACTGGGCGTACAGCGTGACCCTCGAGGAGGACGTGTTTCCGGTGGCGGGGTTCTGATGCCGGATGCGGCGACGAGGAGGACGGAGCGGCTGCGGAGACGGCAGGGCGGCCGACAGGACGCGGACCTCCGCGAGATAAACATGCTCCGGAGGCGAGTGGCTATGCTGACGAAACAAACGACCACGCTTCGGGCCAACCTCCGCGCCCTGGACGAGCGCCTGACCAACCACATCGAGCACGGGACCTAGGAAGGGGAAAATGCAAGCAGGAGACGTGCAGCAGATCGCGAACCAGCCGATCGTCGTGGGGGGGCTCCTGGCGGTCCTGTATGCGATGGTGAGGGTGGTCGAGGTGCTGGCCGCAAGGCGGAACGGCAAGAACGGGAAGCCGGGTTCGTTCGTGGAGGAGGACCGGCAGAAGCTGATCACGCTATACAAGCAGCATCAGCTCGTGGACGAGGACGGGACGCCGCTCTGGTATCTGCCTCGGAGCATGATCAGGCTCCAGACGGAGACCAACTCCCTACTGAAGAAGCTCAACACGACGATGGAGAACTTCGAGTGCCCCTACGGACAGAACGGCGAAGAGGAGGACTGACCATGGACCCCAGAATTGCGGTGGCGCTGGCGGGTGGCTTCGGCGGGGTCGCCCCCAACATCTTCAGGGTGGCCTCCCGGCTGACCGGAGGGGCGGACCTTCCGGGCGCCTCCTACCTGATCGGGATGCTGATGTTCTCCCTCATGGGGGCGGCGATCGCGCTGGCGTTCGAGGAGAGGGAGCTCAAGAAGGCGTTCTTCCTGGGGCTCGGCCTGCCGGCGATGTTCCAGTCCGGGGTGAACGACCTGTCGCAGGCCAACGGGGCCTCGCTGCTGCCCCGAACGCCGATCGCCTACGCCGCCATGTCGCAGGCGCCGCCGAGGCCGGTGGTCTTCCTGGCCGCGGACGTGCCGCCCTACAACGTCGTGTTCTCCTCGACCGACGGGAAGCGCCGCGAGATACACGAGGTCGAGCACCCCGAGAAGGACAACCTGGTCATGGCGCCGGGGTGGACGTCGTCGTTCGTGGTCACGATCGGGGAGTCGGCGAGCGACCCGGAGCGGCTGCCGCCGCCGGACGAGGAGGCCGAGTACCGGCTGGAGGTGCGCCGGAAGGCGTGGAGCGGGCTGAAGCAGGCCGTCGGCATGAAGGAGGCGGACGAATACGAGCTCGCGATCGTTCGCGCGGAAAAAGATAACCGATGATAGGCTTAAAAGGGAGGGAGGTCCCGATGAAAAACAAAGGCTTATTTCTGCTGACCTTGATCTTGCTCTTGCTCTTGGCCCCGATGCCGCTGCTGGCGCTGGTCCAGGACGCGCCGGTCCCGGTCGAGCCGGATCCGACGAACCCGTGGTACTACCTGGCGCTGGCCGCCAACTTCGGGCTGGTCGCCTTTCTGGTTCAGATCCTCAAGAACAAGCTGCTGCCATCGCTGAAGGAGAAGGCCGCCTACGCGATCCCGCTGATCGCCATGGTCCTCGGAATGGCCGCGCCGCTCGTGCTTCAGCAGACGGGGATCGACATCCTGCCGATCAAGGACGTGTTCACCGCGGGGCTTGTCTCCGGGGCCTTCGCCTCGAGCGGATTCGTGGTGGCCAAGGAGTGGGGCAACAAGCACAGGCCGGCTGCGTGAACCTGGTCGAGCCCGCCCTGATCGAGACCCCGTGGGAGACGGCCTTCTGGCAATGGGGGCCGTCTCCCCATCTCACGTGGCGCGAGCTGAACTGCAACGACGGCACCCCGTATCCGGAGGAGAAGCGGATCGAGCGCGCCTACCCCCTGTCGGTCGAGTTCGAGTTCGTGAGGACCACGCTGGGGGGCTACCCGATCCGGGTGTCCTCGGGCTACCGGACGTGGGCCTGGAACAGCAAGATCGGGGGGGCCAGGCGCTCGCAGCACCCGGAGGCGACGGCGGTGGACATGGAGCCGCCGGGCCACCTGGGGGTGCCGGACCTGCTCGAGGCGGTGCTGCTGGTGGCGCATCGACCGGGTGGGCGCGTACGGGGGATCGGGGTGTACCGGACATTCGTCCACATGGACATCCGCCGGTCGGAGCGGGTCTGCCGATGGAAGGGCTCGCGGGTCCTGCCGGAGGTGTGGAAGACGCTGGCCGACGCTTAGGCCATGCCCGCACAAAAAGCGAAAATGGTGATGAGGCCACTTTCTAGGGAGGAGACATGATCGTTCCGAGGGGAATCATAATCTTGCTTACACGGCTGGGATGTCAGCCCGCCTTCCAGCGCCTGGAGAGCACGACGACCTGGCAACGTAATATACCCGGCAAGTGGTGCGGGTGGCACGGGGGAGACAGCAAGCTGTACCGGCTACTGGGCCTTTTTGGCTTTGGGCCGAAGCTCAAGAAGATCGGGAGGGAGACATGATCTGTCAGAAGACCGGACGGGAGCACGACGACTTCGACTTCGACGGGGCCGGGCTCTCCACCACGGGGTGCGACTGCCGCGACGAGACCAAGGCCGAGGACATGAGCGCGACGCCGACCGAGTGCGGGCCCGAGGGGGCGGAGTCCTACGAGGAGCCGGAGGGAGACGCTCCGGGCACCGCATGAACGCACGAAACGCAGGCGAAACGCAGGATAATCGCACTCGTTTTGCACGAGAGCCGCAAGGGAGCCGCACGAAACGCAGGCAAACCGCACAGGGGGAGAGATGAAGCGCCACGTCGACCGAGAGGGGAAGTTCTATTCCATCGATGGGGAGATAGTCCGCCCGCGCGACTTCGTGGGGGTCGGCGGGTTCAAGTTCGTGAACCACGTCGTCGCCTGGGTCCAGGGGGGACACGGGGGAGAGGGAGGCGGGGTCCACCTGGACCGGGCCGAGCGGTACATCGAGCGGGACGTGCTCGGGCTCGGCTGTCGGAGGATGCGCTCCCCGGTGGAGCTGATGTTCTGGGGAGGGCCGTACTTTGACCTGCCGACCGACGGGAGCGTGCCCGCGCCATACAACCGGCCCAACGTGGCCAACACGCTGAGCCTGGTCAACCTGCGCTGCGGGACGGGCGGCGGGTTCTCCATGACCCCCAAGCTGGAGAAGGTGATCCGCAAGCTCATCCTCCTGGCCCGGAAGCACGACATCATCATCGAGGTTCCGTGGCTCTGGACGATCAAGGGGGAGGCGGGACGGAAGACGAAGCACCACCCGGACCCCCGGCTCAGACACGGCGTCAGCGCGTGGAACGAGCACTATCTTGCGGCACAGGGGATCGGCGCCTACCTGCAGAAGCTGTACACGCAGGGAGACGGGGAGGGCGAGACCCGGGTCGATCCCGGCGGCCTGAACCTCATCTCGGACGCCTGCAACGAGTACACGGCCCACGCGGACGTGTTCACCCGCTCCCAGCTCCTCAACATCGCCGCCCGGTGGCAGGTGCGAGACGCGCCCAGCCAGCCGATCAACCTGATCTCGCAAAGCGGGGTCCTGGACCGATACGACCCGCCCCTGGAGAGCGACGAGGGGGCGAGGGGCTACGACGGCCCCTGCACGCACCCACCGAGGAGCAGGTCAAGGGACAAGCACGGGCGGGAGTACGACTGGGACGAGACCGGGGACGCCATGCGGAACGAGTGGCCGGACGAGCTCCTCGACGCGAACGAGTCTCAGCTCCTGATGACCAAGGCCCAGCGGGACTTCTGGGTACCGCTGATCCCGAAGTGGGCGGGGCTGGGCAGCACGGACATGAGGAAGTGCCGGGCCATGCACGAGTGCTTCCTGCGAAACGACATCTACACGACGCTCCACACCTTCCGGGGGATGGACGGGGGCTGGCCGGAGACGGCGCAGACGGTCGTGGAGGACACGGTCCGGGAGATCACCGGAGGAGGAGGACCGCCACCACCGCCGCCGCCGCCGCCGTTCGAGGCGAGGCCGTACGACAGGTTCGTGGTCGACGCCTACCGCCGGTACCTGAAGAGGGAGCCGGACAAGGGCGGGCGGGCGTTCTACAACGGCGCCCTGGAGAACCACTACTTTGAGCTGGGCGGGACCGGGCCGAGCATGACGGTCGCCCAGATGGAGGAGCGGATGCTCGACTCGGACGAGCACCGCAAGATCTGGCCGCTGCCCTGAGCGGTACAAGAAGGAGGAGGACCTGTGGGAGTACTCGGAGCATTCAAGAGCATCGGGAAGGCGCTCGCAAAGGGCGTGGTGGGGACCGGGAGGGTCCTTGCGAAGATAGACGACCTGCCCGTGGTGCCGGAGGTCGTCGCGATGATCCCGGTCGCCGGGCCGGTCCTCGCCGCCGCGATGAAGCGGAGCAACATGGCCGAGGAGATGTTCACCTCGGGCGACGGCGAGCAGAAGAAGCAATGGGCCAAGGGCCAGCTGAGGAAGGACCTCAAGCGGCTGGGGGTCGAGGAGAAGTACCTCGAGGAGCTGGTCGCGGTCGGCTTCCTCCTGCGGGAGAAGCGCGGGGTCGTCCGGGAGCTGGGGAAGTCCGAGAAGCCGAAGGACGAGAAGGGGCCCGGGGCCGCCACACGGGAGATGACCCCCGCGGAGAAAGCCGCGCGGGTCAGGGACACCGCCAACACCCCGAAGGCGAAGAAAAAGAAGGGGGAGGGCGACGACACCGGGCCGCTCGGAGTCACCGAGCGGGAGATGACCCCTGCGGAGATCGCGGCGAGGGACGCCGAGAAGGCCAGGCCGGACAAAAGGATGCCGGGCGATCCGCAGGCCCCGGGAGAGCCGGAGCCGAGCATGCCCCCTCCGGGCGGGGAGCAGCCGCCGACCTGATCCATATCTTGCCTCTGGCGGCCTCCGGGGTGGCACCGAACCCTGGGGGCCGCCTTTTGCTTTTGGCGACGTTCTGGCCCTGGTGCCGACACGCTGAGGGGTGCTTCACGACTGGGACGGGCCGCCGATTGCATCGTCTTACATCGCTTACATCGACCCCTACGACCTTAGCGACCCCTGGTGGCCGATTGGGGGTGAGAAGGGCCGGTCGCATCGTCTTGCATCGCCTACATCGACCCCGGCGTGCCCGGCGACCCCTGGTGGTCGCGCCGTTCTGACCCCCTATCTAGTGCCTCCCTGAAACCGGCTGCGGAGATCTCGTATGCCCTATCTTGTGTAAGCCGGAAACCGGCT
>JAAENP010000078.1 GCA_024224155.1 bacterium | reverse complement strand
TTCGTGGCGACCTGCGAGCGCCGGTCAACGTCGAAGCCGTCGAAGTGTAAGCTAGAGCTGCTGGCGCGCTATCGCGGCATCGGCAAGCACGCCCGCCAGATCCTCTAGTTCACCTTGGCATAAGTATCGACCCGCATAGTCAAGCGGTCAGAGGCTTTCCTTGATAGGTCCATTTGAAGGGCTTTGCCATGGTCTCGTTGAAGTATGCGATGAAGTCTTCGATGCGCGCCTTGAGCTCGGCTTTCGAGGCGAAGCTCTCGCGGTGCAGGAGCTTGCGCACCAGGATCGAGAACCAGATTTCGATCTGATTGAGCCATGAGGCGTGCTTGGGGGTGAAATGGAAGGTGATCCTGTGGCTCTTGTCGCGCAGAAAGGCCTCGCGGCTGGCCATGGATTTGAGGATACCGCTCTTGGCCTTCTCCCCGAGGTCTTCTTCGATGCCACAGTGGCGGGCGACCAGGCGCACGACGCCCTCGGAGAGGTGGGTGTTGAGGTTGTCGCAGACGATGCGCCATTCCTGGTCTGGCGGGCCGGTGCTCAGGAGGCCGTCGAGGAAGGCCGTGAAGTCCTCCTCGGTCCGGCTTTCGCCGACCACGCCCTGCAGCTTGCCGATTGCGACATCGAAGGCGGCGATCAGAGTTTGCGTGCCGTGTCGCTTGTATTCGAACTCCCGGCGCTCGACCTGCCCCGGCTTCATCGGCAAGGAGGGCGCCATTCGCTCCAGCGCTTGGATGCCCGTCATTTCGTCAATCGACAGCGTGCGCACCCGCGACGCCTCGGCCAGCGCGCGGCGGTAGATTTGGCAGATATCCCGGCACTTGGCATCAAAGTGGGGATCGGACTTGGGCGTCAGCCAGGCCCGCAGGCGATGCGGCTTGAGATCCGCACCTTTTTAAAAGGCGCCCCGCGCTGCGGGGCGAGAGGCGCTCGACGAGCCCTTGGCGCAGCGCCTCGCGGGCGAGATCGCTGGCGCTCCAGTGGCTCAAGGGCAGCCCGCAGTCCCGCGGCCGCTTGCAGGCCAAGGCGATGATCGCGCAGTACTCCTCGGCCGTGATGCGACAGGGCGCACCACAGCGCGGCGCGTCGCTCAAGCGCTCGAGCGCCGCCCCCGAACCCGCGCTGGCAAGCCAACGCGCGCGCCATTGGCTCACCGTCTTGCGCCAGACGCCCACGCGCACCGCCGTCTCGGTGATGCTCATGCCCGCGGCCAATAGCAAGATCATTCGCGCCCGCAAGGCAGCGCCCTGCGCCGTCGAGGGCGAACGCACGAGGCCCTCCAGTTCAACGCGCTCATCCTCCGACAAAACAACTGCCGCCGCCGCTACGCCCATTGCAATCCTCCACAGCGAATCGATCGCCACAGAGAATCACCACGACACGCCCTTGAAAACCTCTATCTTGAGAGTCAACAATTCCGCCAAGGTGAACTAGTGGATAGAATCTAACATATGGTACCCATACGATCCCGTATCCCGGTTTCTCGGCAGGAGAAGGTCCGC
>JAAENP010000077.1 GCA_024224155.1 bacterium | reverse complement strand
TCCCTACGGCGAGCCGAAGTACACCCAGGAGATCCTGGACAAGCTTCTCGACCTCAAGGAAGACGGTTCCTTCCGCATGGACATGTCCTACTTCAACTACTGCCAGGGTCTCACCATGACCTCGCCCAAGTTCCACGATCTCTTCGGCGGGGCGCCCCGAAAGCCGGAAGCGGAGCTTACCCAACGCGAGATGGATCTCGCGGCCTCGGTGCAGGTCGTGACCGAAGAGATCGTGCTGCGCATGGGCCGCCACCTTCACCGGGAGACCGGGGAGAAGAATCTGGTGCTCGCCGGAGGTGTCGCCCTGAACTGCGTCGCCAATGGCAAACTCCTGCGCGAAGGCCCGTTCGAGAACATCTGGATTCAGCCGGCCGCCGGCGACGCCGGCGGCGCTCTCGGCGCCGCCCAGTTCGTCTGGTATCAGCTGCTCGACAACCCCCGCAGGCCGGGCGTCCCGGACGGTCAACAGGCCTCCCTGCTGGGACCGTCGTTCTCGGCGGACCGGATTCGCGGCCACCTGGACGAGGTTGGCGGTGTCTACCGCGAGTTCGAGAATCACGGCGAGCTCGTCGACGAGGCCGCGCGCCTCATGGCCGGCGAGAAAGTCGTCGGCTGGTTCGCCGGGCGAATGGAGTTCGGACCCCGGGCGTTGGGAGCCCGCTCGATCATCGGGGACGCCCGCAGCCGCAAGATGCAACTCACCATGAATGTCAAGATCAAGTTTCGCGAGTCGTTCCGGCCGTTTGCGCCGATCGTTCTGTCCGAGCACAATCACGAGTACTTCGAGTTCGAGCCCGGCCAGGAGAGTCCCTACATGCTGCTGGTGGCCGACGTCCGCGACGACAAGCGCCTGCCGCTCGACGGGGAAGCGGTCCAGGCTCAAGGCCTGGACAAGCTCAAGGTCGCCCGCTCCACGATTCCGGCGATCACCCACGTCGACAACTCGGCTCGCGTGCAGACCGTCGACGCCGAGCGCAAAGGCCCTTTTCGGCCGATCCTCGAGCGGTTCCACGAGCTCACCGGCTGCCCGGTCGCGATCAACACGAGCTTCAATATCCGGGGCGAGCCGATCGTGTGCACTCCCGAAGACGCCTACCGCTGCTTCATGGCCACCAACATGGACGTGCTTGTGCTCGAGAACTTCCTGCTTCTCAAAGAGGAACAGCCCGAGCTCCTGAGCCGGCAAGAGCAGCAGAAGTACATCGAGAGCTTCGATCTGGACTAGACCCTTCGAGCGGAGACTTTGATGATCGACCTGAACCTGAATCCGAACAAGAAGGAGTTGCGCCAGTTCTCCGTCGCCCTGATTGCTGCGACGGCCGTGGTTGGCGGACTCCTGTGGTGGAAGCTCGGCCCTAACCCCTGGTCCCAGGGACTGTGGATCGGCGGCCCGATCGCGGGCCTGCTCGGGCTTGCGGTTCCGATCGCGATCAAGCCCCTGTTCATTGCTCTTTCGGTCGTGGCCTTTCCCATCGGCATCGTTGTCGGGACCATCGCGCTGGCCCTCGTTTACTATTTGATGATCACGCCGATCGGCCTGATCTTCCGGCTGATCGGCCGAGATCCCCTGCACCGCGGCTTCGATCCGTCGTCTACGACCTACTGGATCGCGCGCAGGCAGAGCCGTGGCGTCGGTAGATATTTCCAGCAATTCTAGAGCCGCCCGAACGACACTTTCTGAGCTAGAATCACGCCTGACGGGGACCAAGCCATGCCGAGCAAGCACTCTTCTTCCGATTTTCATCGCGAGGCCTCAGCCGGCCGCCAGAGCTTCCTCAAGGAGTTCGGCCACTTCCTGATGGAGAACAAGAAGTGGTGGATGATCCCTATCCTCACGGTCCTGCTGCTGGTCGGCGTGCTCCTGATCGTCGGCGGCAGCGGCGTCGCACCGTTCATCTACACGCTGTTCTAGAGCGAGGCCTTCTGGTTCGTGGCCCGGCCCACGAGTGTCTCGAACCCGGCCTCCGGCTCTAGGTCCAGCTCCCGAAACAGTCTTCGAGCACCTGTCGAAGTGTTGAGCTGCCGGAGATCGACCTCGACCATCCTGATCTCCGGGAAGCTCTCTCTGTACCGGCGCGTGCGCGCCTCGACCTCGTCAAAATACCAGTCCAGAAGAGCGCTCTCGTAGCGGCGCATGAAGGCCGGCATCTTTCGACGACCACGACTCATGATCGCCATGACGCCCGGCCTCGCGACGGTGCGCGCCAGCGCACGATAGACGTGGAACCGAATCAGCGCCGGGCGGAAGGCCAGAGGTAGCGGGACCTGACGAGGCCTCGCCAGCGGCGTGATGATCCAGTCGTCGCCGGACCTCAAGAACGGACTCGAGAGGATCCTCTGAAAACTCCTCTTCAAGGCCTCCCGATCGCGTCGTAGCACGACAAGCGCCATCTTCTCCCGAGGCAACAGTTCGGGAAGCAGCCAGCCGAAGCCCTTGATGAAGCAGTGATTCGATTCGGCGTAGACGGTGCTGGAGCCCCGGCTGCGTTCGATCGCGGCGACCTTCTCCGGAAGTATCGATCTTAGAAGCGCTTCATCGCCGCGCAGGTATCTGCGCATTGCGCAACCGTTCATCACCGGCTCGGGCTCATGCATCGATACGCAGCCCCTCGCCTCGGACAACAGGAGGCTCAGATAATGCGAGCCCGCTCGACCGGGGTTGATGCTGAAGATGTACCGAATCACGCCGCCCGATCCCCGAGGGTCGTGTGCTAGCTTGCCGACTGTCGACTCTTCCGGCTTGCGCCCCGAACTTTCAAAATGGCTACCATCCGTTGGCTCAATCGCTTTCCCTGGTTGGCCACAGCCTATCGGAGACTGCGTGACGAGTCCCGGTTCAGAACGCGCTGCTACACGGCCACGGCGCGGGGTTTCGAGATCTCCGGAAACCGAGAGGTAGCGTCGGACGCTTTCGAAGCCGAGGAAGTCGAGCTCCTCGCGTCTCTCATGGAGACCGTGGATGTGTTCGTCGACATCGGCGCGAACGTCGGCTACTACACTCTGCTTGCTCGAACCCGCGGCGTCGAAGTCGTCGCCGTGGAACCCAATTCCGCCAACCTCCGCTACCTGGGAGCGAACCTGAAACGCAATGGCTTCACCGACGTCGAGGTCTGCTCGTTGGGACTGGCACATGAGGCCGGCGAGGCCGAGTTCTGGGGCGTGGGCGGAGGTGTTTCCACGACGCGCGACTGGAAGGGTGTCGACTCGCCCTATGTGGAGACCGTCAGCACGAGCACTCTGGACTTGCTCCTCGGAGATCGCTTCGCCGACCGCCGGCTGCTCGTGAAGATCGACGTGGAAGGGGCCGAGCTAGGCGTCCTCGAGGGTGCCCGCGAGACCCTGCAGCGGGCCGCACCCTCGGTCTGGATGGTCGAGACATATCTGGACCGGCCCCGCTCAGCCGCTGGGAATCCGCACTTTCTCGAGACGTTCGAACTGTTCTGGAAGCATGGTTTCAGTGCCCACGAAGCACGGCCGGCAAGGCGATCACTCGACCGAACCGAGGTGACTGGCTGGCTGTCCGGTTCCGGGACGCCGCCGTCGGCGAATTTCCTGTTCACGAAATAAAAAACGGCCCGGGTTGTCCCGGGCCGTTCGAAAGCTTACTTTCTGAGCGGGATTTAGTACATTCCGCCCATGCCACCCATGCCGCCCATGCCTCCAGGAGGCATGCCGCCCTCGCCGCCCTCTTCCTTCTCCTTGATCTCGGAGACCAGAGCCTCGGTCGTGAGCATCAAGCCCGCGATCGAAGAGGCGTTGAGAAGCGCGGTCTTGGTGACCTTGGCCGGATCGATGACACCGGCCTTGACCAGGTCCTCGTACTCATTGGTCTGAGCGTTGTAGCCGGTCGCGCCCTTGGTCGAGAACAGCTCCTTGACCACCACCGAGCCTTCCTGGCCGGCGTTGTTGGCGATCTGACGAGTCGGCTCCTCGAGCGCACGACGGACGATGTCGACACCCACCTGGAGGTCGCCTTCGACCTTGACGCCGTCGACCGCTTCGATCGCCCGCAGAAACGTAATCCCGCCGCCGGGCACGATGCCCTCTTCGACGGCCGCCTTGGTGGCGTGCATCGCATCCTCGACCCGAGCCTTCTTCTCCTTCATCTCGGTCTCGGTCGCGGCACCGACCTTGATCACGGCGACACCACCAACCAGCTTCGCCAGGCGCTCCTGGCGCTTCTCGCGGTCGCAGTCGGAGGTCGTCTCGCCGCGCTGGTTGCGGATCTGCTTGACCCGGCCGGCGATCGCGTCGCGACGCTTGGTGTCCTCGGAGTCCGTGACCAGAGTGGTCTCGTCCTTGGTGATGACGACCTTCTTGGCGTCGCCGAGATCATCCCACTGGACGTTCTCGAGCTTGATGCCGAGATCCTCGGTGATGACCCGGCCGCCGGAGAGGATCGCGATGTCCTCGAGCATGGCCTTCCTGCGGTCACCGAAACCGGGCGCCTTGACGGCGGCCACGTTGAGCGTGCCGCGCAGCTTGTTGACGACGAGTGTCGCCAGGGCCTCGCCCTCGATATCCTCGGCAATGATGAGGAGGGGCTTGCCCTGCTTGGCGGTCTGCTCGAGAATCGGCAGAAGATCCTTCATCGAGCTGATCTTCTTCTCATGGAGCAGGATCTTGGCGTCCTCCAGCACGGCCTCCATGCGCTCGGGGTCGGAAACGAAGTAGGGCGAGAGGTAGCCACGATCGAACTGCATGCCTTCGACGACCTCGAGCATGGTGTCCATGCCGCGAGCTTCTTCGACGGTGATGACGCCGTCTTTGCCGACCTTCTCCATCGCCTCGGCGATGATGCCGCCGATCTCGGGGTCGTTGTTGGCCGAGATCGTACCGACGTGGGCGATCTCAGCGCCCGAGACCGGCCTCGACATCTCGTCGATCGTCTTGATCGCAGCCTCCACGGCCTGCTCGATGCCGCGCTTCAGCTCCATCGGGTTGGCACCGGCGGTGACGTTCTTCGAGCCTTCGCGGAAGATCGCCTGGGCCAGAACGGTCGCCGTGGTGGTGCCGTCACCGGCCACGTCCGACGTCTTCGAGGCGACCTCGCGCACCATCTGCGCGCCCATGTTCTCGATCGGATCGCCGAGCTCGATCTCCTTGGCGACGGTGACACCGTCCTTGGTGATCGTGGGCGAGCCGAATTTCTTTTCGATGACGACGTTGCGTCCCTTGGGACCCAACGTGACCCTGACGGCGTCAGCCAGCTTGTTGACGCCGCTGAGGATGGCGCGACGCGCATCCTCGGAATAAGTAATCTGTTTTGCCATTTTCTGTGTCTATCCTCCTAGGATCTTCAGTTTCAATCCGCGGGCGCTCAGCCCACAACCGCGAGAATCTCGTCCTCGCGCAGGATCACGTAGTCCTCGTCGTCGATCTTGATCTCCGAACCGGAGTACTTGCCGATCAGGATGCGATCGCCGGCCTTGACGTCCATGGCCTGGCGCTCACCGCTGTCCTGGACTTTGCCCGGGCCCACGGCCACGACCTCGGCCTCCTGGGGCTTTTCCTTGGCGGTATCGGGGATAATGATGCCGCCGCGCACCTGCTCCTCTTGCGACTCGAGCCGCTTGACCAGGACGCGGTCGTGCAATGGACGAATGTTCACTGCCATAATTCTTTCCTCCTTGTTACCCGTCGTAAACGACTGATTAAACTGGACTTACTCGCAACTGTGAGAGCGGGAATTGGCACTCACCGCCCTGGGCTGCTAGCAAATTGTAGGGGGTATGCGGCGCAGAGTCAAGCCCTCTTCGCCATCGGATAAGCTGGTGGAACCTGTAACGCAGCTAGATGAGCATCGATTGAGGTTATTGAGCGAGACGTGAGCCACCGAAACGTCTCGGACCACCGTCGCATGGACCATGACTCAGGAGCCCTGGTGGGCGAGGCCTTTCGGCGCGGTTCGAGCGAAGGCGTCAAGGCGGTTCGTGATCGGGTTCGGCGGATCGTCGGATTTCGTGGCTATCGGATGTCGGCGGACGACAAGAAGGACCTTGAACAGGAAGTGATGACTCAGATCTGGCAGGCGGTGAATCGCTCCGGTTTCGATGCTGGCGACCGCTTCTGGGGCTTCGTCGAGGTCGTGACCGCGCGGCGCTGTATCGACTGGCTGAGAGGTCGAGTCACCCGCAACCGTGAGACCGAGCTCGACGAGCGGTTCAAAGACGGCTCGCGCAGCCCTCTCGGTACGGCGCTCGATCGGGAAAGGCATGAGATCGCACAGACGGCCCTAGCGCGGCTCGGAGAACCGTGTCGGAACCTGATCCAACTTCACTTCGCCCGCGACAAGTCCTACCGCGAGCTCGCCGTCCTGCTAGGCAAGAGTGAAGGAGCTCTCAGGGTACAAATGCATCGGTGCATCGCACGCACGCGAGACATCGTCGATGCGCTGAAAACCGAATCGCTGCGAGAAGCACAAACGGAGAAGAAATGAGCGCAGAGCATCCCAGTTACGACCTGCTCAAGAACCTTGCGGCCAAAGAGGACAAGGTACCGGCCGATGACCACGTCCGTAAGCATGTGGCCGGCTGTAGAGACTGCCAGACTTGGACCGATACCTACCGACTTCTCGCGCAAGCCCTTCCGAGCGAGGGGCATCCGCCAAGCGAACACTTGGCGCGCTATGCTGTACACCCCGAGCGGCTCTCCTCCACTGAACGCGAAGGCCTGGCAGACCACCTGAGCTCTTGTTCCGAGTGCCTGGAGCACCTGGAACTGACGGGGCAGGCCCTTGCAAACTCTCGCGGAGAAGTTCTTCGGTTCAGGACTTCCCCACGGACATTCCCGATGGCGACCCGCCTCGCTCTTGCGGCAAGCCTGATTCTGCTACTGGGACTCGCGTGGATGTTCCGCCCGACGGTGGGAACCAGCGAGATCGTCGTTTCCGAACAGCTATCTCACGAGCGCTTGAGCGGCATCCACGTTATCGAAGCCACCGGTTCGATCACCGCCGCCGCGGTAACAGTTGAAACAGGCGGAGACGTGACCTTTCGCGCCGGCGATGTGGTGGTCTTGAGCGACGGATTCGCCGTCGGCGACGGCGCCAGCTTCCAGATCGAGATCGCTCCACCGGCGGGCGAGAACAACGGCTGACCCTGACCGATCGTCCTTCTTGGCAGCGTTCGCGGGCTGGTGCCATCTCGCCTAGGCGGATAGAATTCCGCCTCTGACGCACCGACGACGAAAAGCCCGCTATGCGTTCGTCGGTGAGGATCACTCCCGATCAAGTACCCACACCCCGGACCGAACCCAACGAAAGAGCCGACAGACTATGGGAGCCTCGCAGTCGGAGCTCCGGGCTCTGTCGCTCATTGGGCGCAAGCAACCTGTGTTCGAGCAGGATCTCGAGCGCAATGAAGCCGAGCTAGCGGAACGCGTCCGTGATCGATCGTTCCTGGTCCTCGGCGGAGCCGGATCGATCGGACAAGCAGTGGTCAAGGCGCTATTCCAGCGTGCGCCCGGCCGACTCCACGTCATCGACATCAGCGAAAACAACCTTGTCGAATTGGTTCGCGATATCCGCAGCTCCTACGGCTACATCGAAGGGGACTTCCGAACGCTTCCGCTCGATATCGGCCAGGTCGAGTTCGAAGCTTTCATGAAGGCGTCGGACCGATATGACTACGTTCTCAATCTCTCGGCACTCAAGCACGTGCGCAGCGAGAAGGACCCGTACACGCTGATGCGAATGCTGGCGGTCAACATCCTCAACACCGAGGACACCTTGCGCTACGCCGCCGAGATGGGCGCCGATCGCTACTTCGCGGTCTCGTCGGACAAAGCCGCTAACCCAGC
>JAAENP010000076.1 GCA_024224155.1 bacterium | reverse complement strand
CGAAAGGGCGGAAAGGACAAGCGAAAGCGAAAAGGCAAGGGTAACGACCGAGAGGCGAGAGACCCGACCGAGTCGGCGAACCCTGGTGCGAAGAAAGGCGGGAAGAAAGGAAAAGGAAAGGGCGATGGCAAGGCGAAGTTCGGCAAAGGCCCGGCCAACGATGCGACTACGTGTTCGCACTGCCGGCGCTCCGGCCATTCCGCTGACAACTGCTGGGCGAACCCGGAGTCGAGTCAGTATAGGGGTTGGTCGGTGTTAGGCCAGGGTGTGCGCGATAGGGGTTGGACGACGGACCACGACGCGAGCACGACGCACGCTGCCGTGTCCACCGTCGGTCCGTCCGCCTCGCGCTCCGGCCGCCGTGCCGCTTCGTCGTCGACCGCTGCTTCCGAAGACTTGCTTGCCAGGTCGCTCGGGCAGTTGTTGTTAGCCCGCATCTCTCCGGAGACCAGCCGCGCGACAGCCGTTGTCGTGCGGGCCGCCGGGGCGCGGCATCGCAAGCCGTCCCGGGGTCCGTCTCCCACCGCGTCGCCCAACGAGTGGGTTATCGACTGCGGTGCCTCCCGCAACGTGATCGGCCAGGCGCCGGTGAGTTCGACGACGGTGCTCGATCGACCGTTTGAGGTGATGACCGCGAAGGGTGCCGTGACCGTCCGGACTGGCGCGTTCGTCAGTAGTCCGCTCGGCCCGGTCTTTGCGATTATCATCCCCGGCGCGCCGTCCTTACTCGCCCTGTCTGAGTTGATCGAGAGCGGTTACCGGTTCGAGTGGGGTTTGTCTGGTCCGCAGTTGTTTTCGCCGACGAATGATTTGATTCCGCTTCGTCTCGACAACGGCGTCCCGATTCTGCCCGCCTGCCGGTGTCCGCCGCCGAGCGTTGATTTGGTCATGTTGACGAAGATGGTCGACGAGATCGCCAACGACGTTCGTCCATGCCTGCCTTCTCGTGGTTCAGTTTCGTCTTCCGTGCCCTCGTTCTCCGGCGCTTCGCGCCCAGATGCCGTTCGCGCTTCGCGCCCTCACGCCGATAGCGCTTCGCGCTCTTCCGCCGGCGCTTCGCGCCCCGAGGTTTTTCGCGATGCTTCTCCGAGTTTTCAGAAGAAGAAACGAGAAGAATGTCCGGCCGAGCTGCCCACCTTATCCGAGTCTGCGCCTTTACCGGCGACGCCTTGCGAGGCTGGTTCTGGGTTTGGGTTTGAGCAGGGGCAGCCCAACAAACAGCACGGACCCCCGAAAAACCGGGTGACAAAAGATGCTAAGCGCGCGAAGGGAGAGCCGGCAAGAAAAAGAAATGTTCTTAGCCTAGCCCGCGGCTCTGTAGGAACGAAAGAGCGAGTCACTGTGGCTGGCGCGCAAATTGGGGCACCCGAGAAGAGAAAAGAAGCCACCTTTGTTGGCCAAGAAGGTTTTGATGACGAGAAGCATCGCCCGTGCGATTCGAGGCCTTGCCCCGACGACAGTCACGCCGTCCCTCGAGACGCGGAGGCGGACTGCTCCGGACGAAGCTTCGACTCGTGCGGCGGTTCGGGTGGCGTGAGTGGTCGCAGGCCCTTTCCGACACGTTCTGGTCGGACGGCCGTTTCGATTGCGACTGCCCACGCCGCGTTCACGCAGTTGCTCGCATGGCTTTCGGTAGTTAGCTGCTCTGCTTTGCCGTATTCTGCCGTGCCCGTTTGTGGTGAAGAGTGCGCGTTGAGTGGTGTATCGCCGTTGTCGTCTTCGTTT
>JAAENP010000075.1 GCA_024224155.1 bacterium | reverse complement strand
GGACACCATGGGCACGGCACGCCGATCTACGTCTACCCGACGTACTATCCGCAGACGTTCTATCCGGCGGCTCCGATCTATGCCGAGCCGGCGCGCCGCGAGGTCTATGCCGAGCCGCCGCCCCGCGAAGCCCCTGCCCCGCCACCGATCTATATCGTCACGCCGCCGGTCATCGCCGCGCAACCGGTGAGCGTCGCCGAGCCGCCGGCGCCACCGGCGCCGCCCGAGCCCCGATCGACGGAGCCTGGCCAGGTCAAGTTCTCGATCCAGCCATCCGATTCCGCGGTCTACCTGGATGACGACTACCTGGGGACGGGCGCCGAGCTGGCGGCGCTCGAAGAAGCGCCTCTGTTCCCACCCGGGGTTCACGTTCTGGAGGTCGACCATCCCGACTACCGGCCGCAGCGCCTGGTCTTCGGCGTCAACCACCGGGATCCGGCGCACGTTCTGATCGACCTCACGATCGACCGGGTCGGCCGCAGGACGCGGGTCAAGTAGGCGCCACACAGCCCGCGCCTGCCGGGCGCCCCGCAGGGTCGGTCTGCCTCGACTCCACGGCGGATCAGGGCATGCATCTCGGGCGCTTCAGCGAGTGTCCGCGAGCGTCCCCTTTTCTTGCTACGATAGAAGGTCCAATTCACTCTTGATCGATTCGAGTTTGAACTGAAGGAGTTTGGGATTGCGCATGGACGAGAATCTCTATTTCAGACAAGTTCTTGCAGGAAGGCAGATCGCCGGTTCCGATCCCGTCGCATCGCAGATGGCCAACTTCATGTATCTGATCGGCGACCCAGCGAAACGGGAAGCCGTGATCGTCGATCCGGCCTGGGACGTGGCAAGCTTGCTCGATCTGGCGGCGGCGGACGGCTACCGGGTCACGGGCGCTCTGGTGACGCACTACCACCCCGATCACGTCGGCGGCGATCTCTTCGGCATGCAGGTGCAGGGGCTGGCGAAGCTGCTCGAGCGCGCCGCGGTGCCGATCTACGTCAACAAGCACGAAGCGGACGGGGTCAAGGTCGTCACCGGCGTGTCCGAGTCCGACCTGCGGCGGGTCGACGACGGCGACACCCTGTCCCTGGGCGATCAGGAAGTGCGGTTCCTCCACACGCCGGGGCACACGCCGGGCAGCCAGTCTTTCCTGATCGGCGATCGCCTGGTCGCGGGAGATACGCTCTTCGTCCAGGGTTGCGGGCGGGTGGACTTACCCGGCGGCGACGCCGAAACGAGGTACCGCACGCTCACTGGCAAGCTCGCGAAGCTGCCCCGCGAGACGGTCCTCTACCCGGGGCACCACTACGGACCGACGCCGACTTCGACGATCGGCGACGAGCTCGAGCACAACCACTACCTGCGAATCCGCTCCCTCGAGGACTGGCGGAGGTTGATGGGATAGCGGTGACGGCCGGACGATCATGAACAAGAAGATCGGACCCTATCGCGTCGAGGAGCAGATCGGCGTCGGCGGCATGGGCGAGGTCTATAAGGCCTTTGACGATCGCCTGGATCGCTGGGTGGCGATCAAACGTATCCGCGACGACAAAGACGAAGGCCGGGAGAATCGCGAGCGCTTCCAGCGCGAGGCGCGGGCGACCGCGCAGCTGAATCACTCGTCCATCGTCCACCTCTACGACATCTTTCGCGACGGCGGAAGCGATTGCATCGTCATGGAGTTTGTCGACGGAGTGACCCTCGACAAGCTGATCAAGAACGGTCCGCTGGACGTCGTGCAGGCCGCGAGCCTCGGGCACGAGATCGCCAGTGGCCTGGCTGAAGCCCACGCCAAGGGCATCATTCACCGCGACCTGAAGGTTGAGAACGTCATCGTGACCCCTGAAGGACACGCCAAGATCCTCGACTTCGGCCTGGCCCGGCCGTTGTTGGCCGGCGACCTCGACACGTCCCTGACCGGCAAGGGCCAGCTGGTCGGCACCAGCCGGGCGATGTCGCCGGAGTACGTCGGCGGCGAGGACATCGACCACCGCTCCGATCTCTTCTCGCTCGGCGTGTTGCTCTACGAAACGGTCACCAGCCATTCCCCGTTCAAAGCCCACAATACTCTCGCCACCCTCAAGCAGGTCATGCTCCACCGGCAGACGCCGGCGCACGTGGTCAACAGCGGCGTGCCGGAGGATTTCTCCTCGGTGATCGAGAATCTGCTGGAGAAAGATCCCGAAGACCGTCCCCAGAACGCCAAAGACGTGGCTCGAGAGCTCGGGCAGATGTCCGGGCACCTGTCGTCCGGAGACATCGCCCGGCCGGCGCTCACCACCTTCTCCTCGACGCCGACAGAGGTCCTGGCCCCGTCGGCCACCGCGGTCGACATCTGGTCTGGCCGGCGCTGGCTGGCGATCGCGGCCGTGCTCCTGGTGGTGGGCATCGCGGCGACCTACCTCTTCACCAGATGGTGGTTCACGAGCCCGGAAGACGTTCCGATTCAGGGCATGCCCGGCAATCCCGTCGTTCAGCAGAAAGACCGGATCGTGCTCGCGGACTTTCAGAACCTGACCGGCGAGCCCCTGCTCGACGACTCGATCGCGCTCGCTTTCAGGCTCGGTCTGGAACAGTCGCGCCACGCCTATGTGTTGCCGAGCTCTCAGGTCCAGAGTGCCCTGTCACGTATGGAGCGCGATGCCGACACGCCGGTGGATCGCGACATCGGGATAGAAATCGGCCAACGGGAGGGTGCCCGGGCGTTGGTCGTGGGTGCCATCGGCAAAGTCGGCGAAACCTACTCCGTCACCGCTGAGGTCATCGATCCGCCAACCGGCGTCACTACCTTCTCGACCCAGGAGAGTGCCAGCAGCCGAGACGCGATACTCGCGGTGCTCGAGAGCATCACCGCGGCGGTTCGTGTCGATCTCGGCGAGCCTCAGGCCGCGATCGAGGAGAACCGGAGACCGTTGGAAAAGGTCACCACCGCCAACCTGGAAGCACTGAAAGCCTACTCTCTCGGGCAGCGGAGAATCTCCGAGGACAGAAACGAGGATGCCATCCAGTTCTTGGCGCGAGCGCTCGAGCTCGACCCCGAGTTCGCGATGGCTCATGCCAAGCTGGCGGCCGTCCACATGAATCTGGATCGCGATCGAAGCACGATCCTGGGCCATCTCGACCAGGCCCTCCGCCGATCGGATCGGTTGACTGAAATCGAGAAGCTCTATGTGGATGGTTGGGTGGCGAGGCTGCATGGTGATCCGGAATCCGTGGTGCGCGCGTGGTCCCTGATGAGCACGTTGTACCCCAACGAATTTGCCGCCCATCACAATCTCGGCATGGCGCATTGGTCCTACTTTCAGCGATATCAGGAGGCGTCCCGAGCGTTTCGGGCGGCAATCCGAGTGGCGCCGCCCGAGAAGCGCTCGCTGGCACTGACCACGCTCGCGTACTGTCAGATCGCGCTGGGTCTGTACGAAGAAGCTCAAGCGAACCTGGAGTCAGCGTCAGGACAATACAAAGACCTGGCCATGGCCGATCTCCATCTCGCCACCAGGAGCCATGTCGAGGCGCGTTCTCAAATCGACAAGAGCGTGGCGTCGTCATCTCGGCTCCAACAACTCCACGGCAAGCTGCGGCTGGCTGAGCTCCACGCCAGCCGTGGCAGCCTCGGTCAAGCACGGCAGACGGCGCTCGAAGCGGCGCAGCTCGCCGGCGACGAAGAACCGAAGCTCGGTTTCGTGGCTCAGCTCGCGTTGATCGCGACGCTGGAGCATACCGGCATCGAGGAAG
>JAAENP010000074.1 GCA_024224155.1 bacterium | reverse complement strand
CCGTGGCCTCCACCAGGCGATCAATCTCCTGGGCGGCGATTTCCTCGGGATGGATCAGGAGATCCGCATGGAGGTCTCGATCCGAGAAGCTCCCCTCCCGGTCGCTGAACTCCAGCGAGCGCACGCGGGCGATCTTGCGCCGGATCCCGAACCGGTGGCCGATCATCGAAGCGACCATGTTCACCGCGTCGTTGTCGGTGACGGCGATCAGGAGGTCCATATTCTCGGCGTCTGCCTCCTGCCAGCAGGCGACGCTCATCGCGTCTCCCTTGATCAGCCTGGCGTCGAGCTTCCCGTCTGCCTGGTGGAGCGGCTCCCGGTCGTTCTCGATGACCGTGACCGCATACCCTTCGTGCACGAGCCTCTTCCCGAGGTAGGAGCCGATCCCGCCCAGTCCGAGAACCAGGACACTCTCCGTTCGCTGCTTCTTCTTGCCGAACATCACGCCGATCTCTGCTTCGATTCTACCCCGGAACCGAAGCAGATTCCTCCTCGGCTCACGACCTTCTCATCCTCTTCGAAGAGCCGGCGGTGCATCTCGCAGCGGATCCACGGCGTAGATACAACAGGCTCTGCCGAAGAGATCAACCGGTGTGACGGGGCGCAGGACGCCGACTCGCCGCATCGCGACTTGCGGGGCGGGCTCCAACTTGACGATAATCGACGACGGCAAGGGCATCGGCGGGGTCACGGTGGTGGTGGGCGAGCTCGGGCTGGTCGAGATCACCGACAACAAAGGCGATTTCGTCTTCCGAGGCGTCCCGGCCGGGAGCTACAACCTGTCGTTCTCCCTGGGCGACAACGCGACCTCGTCGACCGTCGAGGTCGCCGACGGCGGTGACCATCGTCAACGAAGAGGATATCCTGCGCGAGGCGAACAGCGGCCAGCTGCCCAATTCGGCAACAACCTGCTGACGCTCGAAGGCGGCACCTACGACGTCACACCATCGACTACTACAACAATGAGCTCGAGAACTTCATCACCGACCTGACGGCCAACGTCTTCGGCTCGATCAACCCGAACTTCGGCCCCTACACCCTGCCCGACGGCACTCCGCCGCCGCCGATCCTGCAGGCCACCCTGGCCGGCGCCCTCGGCCCGCTGATCGCGTTCCTGTCCAACAACGTCGACGGCACGCCGATCTTCGCGCTGGCCTCCTACACCAACGCCGGCGCGGTCGACACCGAGGGCATCGATCTCGGCCTCAACCTCTACTTGAGCGATGACTGGGTTCTCGACCTCACCTACTCGTGGTTCGACTTCGACGTCCAGGAGCAGGGGGGGTCCTGAACTCCCCGATCGTGCCCAACGCGCCGGAGAACAAGTACGCCGCCGGCATCACCTACAACGGCGCCAAGTTCGGCGGCTCGCTCAAGTGGCGCCACGTCGACGGCTTCGACTGGGAAGCCGGCGCCTTCGCCGGTCCGGTGCCCACCTACAGCGTCTTCAACCTGGCCGGCTCCTACAACTTCAACGACAACGTG
>JAAENP010000073.1 GCA_024224155.1 bacterium | reverse complement strand
GAGCGGAAGGTCCAGCAGCAGTTCTTCGGTGAAGATCCAGAGCCGCGCTGTCGCGAACGATGTCACGGCCAACCTCTCTAGCACTTCGCGCGGTACCGAAGCTCGCAGGAGCTCGCTTGACGACCAAAGGGCGCACAGTAGGGGTCCCTCGTGGTTGTTCGTCTTGGCGCGGGCGGCTACCTCGTCGAAGGACAGGATCCCGCGATGGTGGTCTATGAGAGCCGCTATGTCGAGCAGCTGCCCCAACGCGCAGGAGCTCTGGTAGAAGAGCGCGCGGTCGCCAAAAAAAGAGAGGCTCAGATGGACCAGTTGGTCTTCGGGAGAGAGAATAAGGGCGCTCAGGTCGGCGATCTGTGTCTCTTGGGCCCGCGCCCAGAGTTCTGAGACCGGGAAGTGAAAACCGCTGTCCGCACGGACGATATGTCGATGTAGCTCGAGTTCGCAGACCCCATCCTCGCTCTTCAACCGCGGATAGTGTCGATGGTGCCTGTGCGTACCCTCTTGCTCTTCCCGGCTCGAGCGTGAGCTGTACCCCAGGCCGCGCAGAAGACGGTCGGCTTGGTCCAAACGATCCTCGGGCACCATCAGGTCAAGATCCCCCATCGGCCGGAGACCCGGATCTCGGTAAACCGTTTCCACCAGGGCAGAGCCCTTAAGCAGAACTGTCGGGATACGGGCGGCTCCCATGACGTCTGTCACCCTGACGAGCTCGGCCCTTTGACGCCGGTACCGCTGGTGGGCTCGGTCATAGGAGTCGGCAAGCTCGTCCAGGATCTCGCGCGGGATCTGGTCGCTGGATTCTGCCGAACGCAGGGCCCTGTAAAGGGCACCGGAAAGCCGATGCCAAGAAGCCAGCCACAGCACACGCCGCCAGTCGAGGGGGGCGGGCACCGTGGCTATGGTTCCTGGCCGTTCCCACGGCATGGTGGCGATGCAACGGAGAAGGAACGTGTACTCCGGCCGGAGCTTTCTCACAGCCGGCAAGCGTACCAGTCGAGTCGCCGTTGATCCGGCCGATGGTAGCCTTTGGTCACGAGCTCGGTGCATCGAGGGACATGGCGATCAGCGTGAACTTGAGATTGGTACTTCGCAAGAGATCGGACCTTACCGAGCGTCACGTGGACGACGAGGCCGTGGTTCTCGATACTGGCTCGGGGAGGGTTCACCAGCTCAACCCGACGGCTTGGTTCATTTGGGATCGATGCGACGGTCTCTCGTCGGTCGAAGAGATCATCCTGGCGATCGCCAAGGCCTATGGCATGGAAGTGTCGGAGGTCGAGTCCGACGTGATCGCAGCCCTGGATCACTTTCGGGAGGAAGGCCTCTTGGAGCCCTGATCGGTGATGAGTCGCTTGCCGCTCGGCGTGGTGCCGGCAGGAGTGCGCGCGTGTTGACACTCGAGATCCTCGGAATCGGCATCTGTATCGAAACGGAGGACGCCGAGGTCGAGAGCCTCTTCGAGGCAACCTACGGCGCGATGCGCAGGCAGGCTCCGGGGCAAGACCTGCGTTATCGAATCGGTCGCTCGGACGGAGCGGAGGAGCTCACCTTGACGCGCAACGGAGGGGCGGTACAGACGGCAGAGGATGAAGGAGAGCTCCTTTGGCTCTTCGACGGTGACCTGGCGGTTGAGCTGCAGAAACTTCGCAGCGACCTTTTTTTCTTGCACTCAGCCGTTCTGAACGTGCGCGGCAGAGGCTGCCTCCTGGTAGGCGGTATCGGGGCCGGCAAGTCGACTACCGCCTGGGCACTTTCCCACTTCGGTGGCCGGTACTCGAGCGACGAGTTGGCTCCGGTCGATCTCGGTGCTCTGGAGGTTCATGCCTACCCGCGGGCTCTCTGCCTGAAGGATGAGCCGCCGGTCCCTTACCAGCTCCCGGAGACGACGGTTCGCACGACTCGAGCGATGTATGTGCCGGCCGGGTCCATGCCGGGTGGCATGAATGGGCGGGGAGCTCTGTCGGTTTCGTCGGTCATCGTGATCAACCACGAAGCCGAAGCCTCGCAGCCGCGTTTGCGCCGCCTCGGGAAGGCAGAGGCGGCCGTGCGGATCTATCCGCACGCGCTCAACGCGCTTGCCCATTCAGGCCAGGGACTCGACGCTGTCATCCGGATTGCCTCCGGATGCGCCTGCTTCGAGCTGACTCGCGGAGAGCTCTCGGCGACTTGCAAGCAGATCGAGTCACTTCTGGCCGAGTCCGCGGATCCGGGTTTCGGCGCAACGACCGAGCCTCCAGGCGGAGGTTGAGTTCTATGGAGAGTGCCGGGAGCTACCTCTACGACACCCTTCGGCGGCTCGTTGCCGTGGATACGGTCAGCGCCAAGGGCAACTTACCCTTACTGCAGGCCCTGGCCGATGAGTTCCAGGATCACGGTTTTCGCTCGCGGCTGCAGCGATGGGGCGAAGGCGACTCGATCAAGGCCAATCTGGTGGCGGTCGCGGGTCCCGAGGAACCCGGAGGCCTCATTCTCAGCGGCCACATCGACGTGGTGCCTTTTGCCGATCAGCCGGGCTGGACAGGTAATCCTCTCGAGCTGCGGGTGGAAGGGGATCGGCTCTACGGCCGCGGTACCGCCGACATGAAGGGCTTCGTTGCACAGTGCCTGGACGCGGCTCGGAGTCTCCGCTGCGACCGGCTTCGCCGGCCTCTGGTGATCGCCTTGACCAGTGATGAAGAGGTCGGCTGTACGGGCGCCGGGCGCCTCATCGTCGAACTCCCGAAGCTTCTTCAGGGATGCCCGGTTCCGGAGCACGCCTGGATTGGCGAGCCGACTTCTTACCGGGTCTTCAGCGCTCACAAGGGTTTGGTGGAGTTCGAGGTTGTCGTGACCGGCAAAGGGGGGCACAGTAGCTTGCCGGAAGATGGAGTCAACGCCATCGCGGTCGCTAGCCAGGTGGTGGAAGCGATTGGAGCCGTTCAGACCGAGCGCCGTTGCCGACGCACTCCATCGGCAGAGCTTTTTCCGCAGTGCCCCTACACATCCCTCAATTTCGCCTCCATCCAAGGCGGCGTGGCCCCTAACATGATCGCCGAAAGCTGCTCCTTGGTAGTCACCTACCGGCCGCTTCCGGATGAAGAGCCCCTGGCTCTCTATGAGGAGATCCGTGCTTTGCTCGAGGGTCTAGAGATCCGGGACTGGGGCTCACCGGACAGACCGCCTCAGATCTCGGTCGGTCCGGTGACCGCGGCCCCCGGCTTGGTCTCGCAACCGGGCAGTCCGCTGGAGAGGGTTCTCTTCGAGCGCCTCGAGGTGACCGGGAGCCTTGGAGCTCCGTACTGCACCGACGGGGGCCATCTGGCGGCTCTGGGGACTACCCCTCTGATCTGCGGGCCCGGGGAGCTCGGCCAGGCGCACCAGCCCGATGAGAGCCTCGGTCGCCATGCCTTTGAGGCCGGCACGGAGCACATTCTCTTCGCTGTCGATCGCCTTTGTTGTTGAGTTATTCAGATCCGTAAATGTCTTAGAGCGGTTTTATGGCCTTTTTCTGCAGCCGGCCCACCCGGATTCGTCCAGTTAGCTACTGACTCAAAAGGGCCCGGCCACCCTTTCGGGTGGGGCTGCCTGCCCGAAAGGGTGTTTGCCAAAGGGGCGACTGCGGCTCTTATTAAGGTTCACGACTTCGGCAAAAGGGGCCTAGAGCACGGCTTAGAGACAGCGAACGGGTACCTCGCCGGTGTCTTGCGTCTTACGGCGCAGAAAAGTAGTCCAGGTTCCAGATGGCCTGAGGCGCAACAGCAAGGGGAGCATTCAGCCATGAGAGATCCAAAGCTCAAGAAGATCGAGAGAACGCTTCATCAGCTGAGCTTTCCAAAGAAGTTCGCGGTCGAGCTGTGTGCCGAATGCAACCTGGCCTGCTCCATGTGCCATCACCCGAGCATGAAGCGTCCCAAGGGAGTCATGCCGTTCGAGCTCTGGAAGAGATGCGCGGACCAGATCGTAGCCATCGAGCCCAAGACGGAGGTGTGGTTCTCTTTCTGCGGCGAGCCGCTTCTCGAGCCCGAGCTCCTGCTGCGGATGTTCGCCTACGGCAAGAGTGCCGGCCTGGAATCGATCAATCTCAACACCAACGGCATGCTGTTGACCGCGGATCTGGTCGAACCGATCCTCGATAGCGGGGTG
>JAAENP010000072.1 GCA_024224155.1 bacterium | reverse complement strand
TCAATTGGTAGAGCGAGCGGCTGTTAACCGCTAGGTTGCTGGTTCGAGTCCAGCCGGGGGAGTTCGACGAATCGCCGCGGAATCCGCGGCGGTTTGTGGTTAACAAGGGTGGCGCGAGCGAGAGACGCGGGCGCATTGTCGTAACCCGCGTCGGGCCAAGATGGGGATGAAGGGCGGAGGCCCCTCCCATCATGCGAGTGTTGACCTGTGGCGCAAGAAAAAGTCTGCTGCTCCGCTGGCTCAAGACGAGCATCGTCTTTCGACTAGCCCAGATACAGACAGGAGCAACAGACATGAGCAGGCTACCACTGTCCGTGGGTCTCGACTACCACAGCGACTCGATTCAAGTCGCTGTGGTGGACGAAGCCGGCAGCGAGGTGAGGAGCCGTTCGGTGCCGAACGACGTCGACGCCGTGATGGCGGTGATCGGCCCTCAGCCGGTGAAGGCTGTCGCCATCGAGTCCTGCACAGGTGCGGCGTGTCTTGCCGACGACCTGGTCGATCGGCACGGGCTCACCGTCTTTCTCGCGCACACTGGATACGTCCACAAGATGAGGCAATCGCCGGACAAGAGCGACTACACCGATGCGCGGGTACTCGCGGACCTCGTCCGCGTCGGTTACCTGCCGCGGGTCTGGCATGCGCCGCGCGAGATTCGGCAGCTGCGGCGTCTCGTACGTTACCGTCAGTTCCTCGCGCGTCAGCGTCGCGCGGTGAAGCAGCGCATCGGGGCGGTTCTGCGCGACGAACGGATCCAGGCGCCGGCGTGCCGTCGATGGACGCTCCGGTGGCTTCTGTGGCTCGAGCAGGAGGCGACGCTCTCCGACGAAGGCCGATGGACGGTGATGGAGATGCTCGACGAACTGCGGTATCTCGATCACAAGGTCGAGCGATCGGAAGACCGACTGCGAGCGCGCGTCGCGGACGATGCGACGGTGACGAAGCTCATGCAGACCAAGGGAATCGGCCTCGTCATCGCCTGCACGCTTCGTGCGGAGATTGGTCGTTTCGACCGGTTCCGGACGGGCAAGCAACTTTCGAACTTCTGCGGGCTCAGCCCGCGCAACGCGAGCAGCGGTCGCCGCATGGCCGACGCTGGACTGCTGAAGCAGGCCAACCGAGAACTTCGCGCCGTGATCCTGCAGGGCGCGCATCTGCTGAAGCGGTATCACCCGAGATGGAGTCAGTTGGCCGAGGAGATGAAGGCGCGCGGCAAGCACGGGTCGGTGATCGTCGCGGCGATCGCGAACCGCTGGATGAGAGGTCTTCATCATGAGATGAGGTCCATGGGCCTCGCAGCCTGAGGCGAGGTGACGAAGACGATCAACTGACGACGCTCAACGCGGCTCCGAACTGTGTCGGCGAGCTCGGCGTAACCCTGGGCCTGTCAAGGGCTCGAGCAAAGGTGGGGCAGCCGGCGCACTCTCGAAAGTACCCCGTATGGGCTCAGCCTCGCGCGAGGCGAAGCTCGGATAGAAGAGTGGGACGCTGCGAGCGCCCGTCACTTCCGTAGCGGCGATCGGCCGGCGAGCTGCGGCACCGAAGCTCCGACGAGCTCTCGGGGCCCATTCTCGCTCCGGTCTCGGTCTCGCCGACCTCGCTGAACGCTCAACCGACCCCCTGCCTCGAACCGCGACGAAACGACAGCAGAACAGCTTGACAGACGGCAGCCCTTCATAGAAGGGGTTACCCCTTTTTCTGGAGGCGGTAGAGGCCGTACATCAAGAGCGCGACCCCGACCAGCATCTCCTTCTGCTCGGGGACCTGATCCCAGAAGCTCCAGTACCAGCCGGGGCTGCCTTCCTGGCTGCCTACCCAATTCGGGGTGAGCATCCGCGC
>JAAENP010000071.1 GCA_024224155.1 bacterium | reverse complement strand
TTCTCCCGAGTAATTTCGCCTTTAACAGTGCCTTTGTGGAGGATCTCGAGACGAGGTAGCCGCGACCAGACGACCTGAACGCCGGAGTCGGAGGCCTCTATTCGAAGGTCCACCGTCGAACGGAACCCCGCCTTCTGTCCCTCATCGAGACGGAGCGGTCGAAACCAGAACTTCCCCAAACTGTCACTCGACTGGAGCCATACTTGCGAGGCCTCCTTGCTGGACGAAGGCGTAGACATGACGAGATGCACCCGCTTGACGCCCCCGCTCGGGTCCGCTTCGAGGGCGACGTCATGGGTGAGAACCCCGATGTCTCCGTCGCGTCGGGGAATAACGTGTCGAACCCAACCGCGGCCGGCGTCGCTGCTGGCTTCGACCACCATGCGCCTGCCGGACTGCCCTCCCCGCCGGTACGCTACGACCACAGTGTCGGCAACAACAGCGATCACAGGTGCATACGCGTGCTTGGTCGCGTCGGAGATCCTCTCTGGTTCACTCCAGCTCGCTCCACCGTCCCGACTGACGCTGTAGTAGACGCCGATGCGGCTCGTCTTCCATTCATTCCAGACAACGTGCACGTCATCGCCCCAAGCAGCGACCTCGAGACTGTGCCAAACCAGTGGTACTTCAGCCAACAATGCCGGCGAGGTCCAGCTTTCACCACAGTCTTCGCTTCGGCGATAGAAGATGCCCTCGATCTTGTCTTCCTCATACGTCCGTGCCGACCAGACTAAATGCACGGCTTCGCCTGAGGTGGCCGCACTCTGGAACTCTTGCCAGGTTCCAGGCTCATCCAACCTGACTGATCGACTCCAACCGGCAGACACTGGCACCGCCCAGGCAAGGGCTGTCAGAAGCACAAGTCCCGTGCACGCTATAAATCCTCGGTTTTCGGTCATTTCCCTTCCTCCGAAGCAAGCCTACTCCAAGGTGTAAGTCCGGGGCGCCAAGTTCCGAGCGGTGGTCATCCAACCCGCCCAGAGCTCGGTAATCCCGTCTGGACCCGGGGGCTTCGCAAAGACAAACGAAATGTGCCTCTTGGAGGGTTGCCTGGTACCAGCGCCTCGTTACGCAGGAACAGAGGGCGACCTCTCAGTCCGAGGCGGGGGGCATTTGACCGACTTGCTACCCCGCGCTGGCTGACGTCCGATAAGACATCGTAGGAAAGCCACGTCCTGCTCCCTTGGCTGGGCGGTGCATCGCGATGTCGAGATCCGCGAGTCCCCTCTGTTCGTCTGACGAGACTTGGCGATCCTCCTCAGGGAGGCGAAGCTCGGGGTACACCAAACAACCCGGGCACGAAGCCCCCACAGAGGAGGATCGCGATGCAACGCTACATCGGAATCGACACGCATTCGAAGAGTTCGACGATCTACGTGATGAGCGCGGCCGGCAAGAAGGTCCGCCACGATGTTGTCGAGACCAATGGCCAGGCGCTCATCGGCCATCTCGCACAGATCCCGGGGCAGCTCCACGTCTGCCTCGAGGAGGGCGAGTGGAGCGCTTGGCTCCACGAGATCCTCGAGCCGCATGTTGCCGAGCTCGCCGTCGAGCAGCCGCAGCAGAAGACCGGGTCGAAGAGCGACGCGATCGATGCACGGGATCTCGCAGAGCATCTGCGTACGGGTCAGATCAAGACCGAGGTCTACAAGGCGCCGCTGCGCTTCACCCAGCTGCGCGAGCTCGCGCGGACGTACGACATGCTGACCGAAGACTCAGGCCGGGCCAAGAACCGGCTGCGCAGCGCCTACCGGCGACGTGCAGTGGGCTACCCGGGGCATGGTCTTGCAGAGCAGTCAGAAGCTCTTCCCGAGCTCCCCGCCTGGATGCGCCGGTCGGTCGAAGCTCTCGGGATCGAGTTGGCCTCGATCGAGGAACTGCGTGGCGGTATCGAGAAAGCGATGATCGCCGAGTCCCGCCGGCACCCGATCTCTCGCATCCTCCAAACCGCTCCGGGGCTGGGGCCGATCCGAGTGGCGCAGTTGATCCCGATCGTCATCACGCCACATCGGTTTCGGACCAAGCGGCAGTTCTGGGCCTACTGTGGCTTCGGCCTGCTCAGGCGGACCACGTCGGATTGGGCAAAGGTCGAGGGACGGTGGGTGCGAGTACCGGTCCAACAAACCCGGGGACTCAATCGAGACTGCAACCACACGCTCAAGAGGATCTTCAAGGGCGCCGCGATGACGGTGATCCGATTCAAGAAGGAGCCGCTGTCGACCGACTACGTGCGACTCACCGAGAACGGCACGCGACCCAACCTCGCCCGGCTGACCGTGGCGCGCAAACTCGCCGCCTCGGTGCTTACAATGTGGAAGAAGAAAGAGAGGTACAACCCGAAGCCCTAACCGATGGACTTTCGAGCGGAGCTCGTAGGGGGAGGCCGACGACCCTCCAGCGCTCGACGATCCGACGGAATGATCTCGCTGGTTTCCAGGTTCGAGGGACAGCATCCGTAGGGCGACTGGTCCCCGGAACGCATCCTGCCGGAAGCACTTCTCCAGGGAAACGGTCCCTGGTGCTGCTCGAGTCAGGCGCGCTCCGGAGGCCCCACCAAAAGACTATGCCCCCTCACCGAACCGAACGAAGAGATGGTCCCCGAGGCCCTCATGGAAGTCTGGTTCAGCGTCAGCGGCAAGAACAGGTTCCGCTTCACGATCAGCGGCGCCCGTCGACCAGCGATCTCGAGTACAGAGAAGAATCCGTAGTCCAAACCTCGAGCTACACCGCAACTGGACGTTCGATGCCAAAGGCCATCGAGCGAGCCCTGGAGGCTTACCCTTGACAATCTTTCCTATGGAAGTCGCCCTACTCGGACGTCGACTCCAAAGTCTGTAGTCGCCGGGCAGAATAGGTCCGAGATGGGCGACATATCGGACCCTCTGAGAAGCTCCGTCAGGTCAGACGGCTACTCCACGAAGCCAAGAAGCGCAATGACCACGGCGCTCACAGCGACGAACGTTGGCGACGGCTTCGGAACGGGCAGCCCTTCAGGGCAGGCCTCCGATGAGGACGGGGGTCGGTTCGGGCGAGGAGGGTAGCGGAGTCTGTAGAAAAAGACCTTGACGCCTATATATTTGTAGTTCACAATAATTGTAGATTGCAAGTGTAGGTGACCGCGTGCACACTCGACAGATTCGAAGCTATCGGCGTATTCTTCGCCGCTTCGAGCGCGTCACCAACGCTCAGCTCAAATCCTGCTGCAGCCACGTGACGCTCGCCCAGTGCCTGGTGCTGCTGGAGATCGAGGAAGGCGGTCGGCTCACGATGGGTCAGCTCGCGGCGAATCTCAGATTGGACAACAGCACGCTCAGCCGCACGGTCGACGGTCTGGTGGCGAAGGGACTGCTTGGCCGCGAGCGAGGCGACAGCGATCGGCGCGTGGTCTGGATCGAGCTAACTCCCGAGGGAGCCGCCGTGTCCCGGTCAATCCACGAGGAGAATGACACGCACAGCCGCCGGGTCTTCGACAAGATCCCCGCGTCGAGGCGCGATGCGGTCATTCGTGACTTCGAGATTCTCGTACAAGCGTACCTCGACTGTGAGGCCGAGGAAGGAGGATTACCATGACCAAGTCCATCTTGCTGCTCACGTTCGTGTGCCTTGCACTGCCGTCGAGTCGCCTGCCGGCCGAAACCGCGACACCGCCCGAGGGCGGAGTAGTGCTCGATTGGCCCCAGTGGCGCGGTGCCAACCGTGATGCCGTTTCATCGGAATCGGGCCTCCTCGATCAATGGCTCGCGGGCGGCCCCACGATCCTCTGGCGAACCCAGGCGGGAGCGGGATTCTCGAGCGTTTCGGTCGTAGACGGGAAGGCCTACACCCTCTGGGACGAGGACGGGACCCAGTTCCTGCTCTGTCTCGACGCTTTGACGGGTCAGGAGCTGTGGCGCCGAGAACTCGGCAAGGCATTCATCCACAACTACGGAAACGGTCCACGCTCGACTCCTCTGATTGACGGTGGAACAGTGTTCACGGTTGGAACCGGGGGGCACCTCGTGGCCGCGGATATGAACACGGGTGAGTTGAGGTGGCAGCATGATCTGGAGCGAGAATACGGCGCCAACCTGCCTCCCTACGGCTACTCCTCGTCGCCGCTGGTCGTGGGTGACAAGGTCGTGATCGAGGCCGGCGGCAAGAACTCGGCCTTCATGGCGTTCGAGAAGACGACCGGCGAGGTCGTCTGGGCCTCGGAGGACGATCAGCCGGCCTACTCTTCGCCGATCGCCGTCACCATCGACGGGGTCGACCAGATCGTGTTCTGGAGCGCGCACGGCCTGCACGCGGTCGCTCCAGACGACGGCAGAGCTCTCTGGCGCTACGTCTGGGAGGAGCTCTGCCCGGTCACCGGAGTTCCGTTGAACACTGGCACACCGCTGTTCATCGCACCGGACCGGATTTTTGTTTCGAGTGGCTCCGGCGCCGCGGTCGTCCGAATCCTGCGAGTCGGCGAGAAGTTCGTGGTGGCAACCGTCTGGAAATCCGAAGAGATGCGCAGCGACGTCAACACGTCGTTGCTGCTCGGGAACTATGTCTATGGATTCGACCGCGGGATTCTCAAATGCCTCGATGTCAGGACCGGCGAACTCATGTGGAGGGCACGGGGATTTCAGCGAGGCTCGCTGATCGCGGCCGACGGCAAATTGATCGTTCTGGGCGAGGCCGGCAATCTCGCTCTCATCGACGCGAGCCCGGAGGGATTCGTCGAGCGAGCCAGCGCCAGCGTCTTGAGCGGGAAGAACTGGACCTCTCCGAGCCTGGCCGGCGGCAGGCTCTACCTACGAAATCACGACGAACTGGTCTGTATCGACATGAAGGGCTAGCCTGAGTGCACTCCCTGTTCGGGTGGCGCGCACTCCGCAGTCCGGGTTTAAGCTGGCTCCGTGGTGCTGCGCACGTCTCGCCTCCTGAAAGCGCTAGTTCTCCTCGCCTCGGTCGCGGCGGTCCTGGCGGTCCTCTTCCAGGTCGTCTACCGGCCGTGGCAGAGGAACTGGGGTTCTACGGAGCAAGAGGTCAACCGCCGGATGCCGGGCGACGAGATCATTGCGGCGCCCACGTTCATCGCGACGAGAGCGGTGACGATCCGAGGCCGACCGAAGACGATCTGGCCCTGGATCGTCCAGATTGGATACAAGAGAGCCGGCTTCTACAGCTGGGACCGGCTCGACAACGACGGCATCCCGAGCGCCGAGCGGATTCTGCCGGAGTTTCAGAATCTCGCGACGGGCGACCAGATCCCGCTGTCGGAGGATGCCGACGCCCAAGTGCGAGAGCTCACGCCCAACCGTTCTCTCCTGCTGTTGTACGGACACGACTCGGACAGCGACGAAGTCTTCACCTGGGCCTGGGGCCTCTATCCGCTCGACCGGGAGCACACCCGACTCGTCACTCGGCTGCGCTGGCGCCCGCATGGCCCTTTTGCCCCGCTGTTGTTGGACGCGGTCGAGATCGTGATGATGAGGAAATGCCTGCTCGGGATCAAACGGCGCGTGGAGGCATCGACTCCGTCCCAGCGGCCCCAAGCCACGCGTGTGGATGTGGTGGGTTCTTCGCGATTCGTGATCGCGATGTCCAAGGGCGGCGAATGAGGCGTGCACGGCGGCTCATCTGCGGAGTCTCGCGCCGAACCGCGCGTTCAGGAGGATTGCTATGACATCGATTGTGAACCGCCTTGCCCGGGCCCTCGCCCTGGCCGCATGTTTGGCCCACGTCGCCTCCATGCCACCACCGGCCCAGGCCGCGCCACAGCCGCAGGCCGCACCACAGAACTCCGACTGGCCTCGTTGGGAGACTCCCGAGGAGGCGGGTTTCTCCTCCCAGGGGCTGGCAGAAGCCGAGCGGCTCTGGTCAGCCATTGACGACGCGCCGGTGTCGGCCTTCTTCTTGGTCTACAAGGGACGGCCCCTGGCGGCCTTCGGCGACGTGACCGCCGACCATGAGTGCCACTCGGTGCGCAAGAGTTTCATGAGCGCCCTCTACGGACCCTACGTCGCCGACGGCACCATCGACGTCGAGGCGACGCTCGAGGAGTTGGGGATCGACGACGACCCACCGCTGAACGAGTCCGAGAAGCAGGCGCGGGTCAGAGACCTCCTGATGGCACGATCGGGCGTCTACCACCAGGCGGCCTGCGAGACACCGGGGATGAGAGACCTGCGGCCTGCCCGCGGCTCCCACCCGCCCGGGACCTTCTGGTACTACAACAACTGGGACTTCAACGCCCTGGGTGCGATCTTCCGCCAGCAGACCGGCGGTGACGTCTTCGAGGAGTTCAAGCGCAAGATCGCGCGCCGCCTCGGCATGCAGGACTTCCGGCCCTCGCGCTGTTCCTACTACTACCAGATGGAGTACTCCGACCACCCGTGCTACGTGTTCCGGATGTCGGCCCGCGACCGGGCCCGCTTCGGCCAGCTCTTCCTCCAGCGGGGGCGCTGGGGAGGCCGGCAGATCATTCCCGAGACCTGGGTCGACCAAAGCACCCGGCCCTATTCGGACACCGAGCCGTCCAGTGGGCTTCCGGGCGTCCACTACGGCTACATGTGGTGGGTCGAAACCCCCGAGACCTTCCAGCTTCTCTTTGACGACTCTCGCCTCCATCACCTGCGGGCTTTCTCGGCCAACGGCAATGGCGGACAGCTGATCATGGTCGTGCCCGACGCCGAGATGGTCATCGTCTTCGCGGTCGACATGCACGCCGGGGGCGACATGGAAATCGAGGAGACCCTGCCGATGCTCGAGACGATTCTCACCTCCCGGGAGATCATCGACCTGGCGCTCGTTCGCTCCAAGGTCAAGCAGAAGACGGTGGCCGCCGGCGATCGCGTGAAGCTCATCGCCAAGAGCAGGAACAGAAGCGCCGAGCGGTCACACCCGACGACGATCGACTTCTATCTTTCGCCCGAGCGGCGGCCGACGGTTTTGGGTGATGACCTGCGATGGATCGGAAAGGTCGATCTGCAGGGCCTGGCCGCCGGCAAACGCAAAACCGCTCGGCTCAAGACGTTCCTTCCCGAAGACCTCCCAGCCGGCAGGTACTACCTCGTCACCGTCGTCGACGACGACAAGACCAACTACGATCTCAACCGCGACAACAACGTGCTCCTCGGCACCAAGGCCATCAAAGTCGAGTAGCGAAGCGAAGTTCGAGGAGCTCGACCGGCTTCGCGAGACCACCGCTCCCCTTTCGCCCTCGACATCTACATCTGGCTCACAATCCGGATGAGCTACCTGCGCAGACCGTGCACGATCCCGTGGGCCGCTCTCGCCGCTCAGTTCGGCGCCGAGTACGGAGCCGAGCGCCGGAAGGCTGGATTCCGGTGCTCGAAGAGAGTTCGACGGCTTTCCTGAAGACCGAAACGTCATCATTCTCGAAGAGCGTCAGGCCGATAAGCCACTGCTACATGGCGGACCAGTGGGGCAGAAAGCCCTTGATCAAATTGGCATGTCGATCGGGGAACGCACCTTGGCCGACGCACCGCGGTAGTGAAGAGGTTGGACGGATCCTGGCGCATCGTCAGCTACCACGCCTCGAATATTGACAAGTGACCGCATTGACGGTGGTCAAGGATCTCTACGCCGAAAGGATCCGGTCGAGAGGAGAGTCGCTATGGATCGGAGTAGCACAGAGCTGGTGCAACCAGACCTTCTCCGCCTCCCAACGCGAGGCGAAAAGAGTGCTATGGCCATGGGTGGCCACGAAGGCGAACGTAAAGAGAATCGGTTTCATTGGTTAATCAGGGTCTCAGGTTGTAGGAGGCGGCCATCGGGCCGGCGTCGGCCTGGTACTTGCGGGCGCGGGCCAGTTCGGCGATCTGGCGGATGTGGCCGAGGTCGTGGAGCGCCCATTCATTCAGCATCTGTGACAGGGTGATCTCGCCGTACTCCTTATGCAGGGCGAGGCGATCGCCCGCGCCGGCAGGGAGGCTGCGGAGGAACTCCATGTTGTTCTCGCGCTGCTCCTCGAAGTGATCGAAAGCCTCCTCGGGGTCGGCATCGCGATAGAGGTCGAGATACATCTGCGCGTCGTCGGGCTCGAACTCGGGACGGGTCTCCGCCATGAAACGATCGAGGCGCATGCGGTAGCAGTGGCCTTCGGAGTGCGACAGGTGGGCCAGCACTTCGGCGACGGAGAAGCGGCCCGGCGCCGGCTTCCACCGGGCGTCCTCTTCGGTCAGCTCCGTCATCAGGCCGCGGAGGATTCGGGGAGTTGCCTCCAGCAGGTCCAGGCAGGGCAGTCCGTTTTTCGTCATCAGCTCATCCTACGACGTCCTCGCCGCCATCGACATGGAGCGTGTTGCCGGTCATCCAGGAGATGGCGGCCGGGCGAGCGCCGGTGACCGCTGATCTCGGTCTCGATAACGCCATGATTCCGGCCCAGCTAGCGGCGAGGCAAGTGAGTAGGAGATGGCCGTAACTGGAGCCCCGCCGCCTGCTCCGAAAGCCGTGCTGCGGAGTAAACATGCAGCACGTTGCCTAGGTGGTTGATGAACTTCTTCTTGAAGTCCCGTAGCCGCCCGTAGTCCGCGCCGAATTGAGTCTGGAGTGCCTCCCACGGAATGAGACACGGCTTTCGTAGATAGCTCATCCGGTAGGTGAGCCAAGAGTAGATGTCGAGGGCGAGAGGTGAGCCCTTGAGCGCCTTGAGGGCGCGGAGGTCGATCGGCACGGCATGGGCGACGAGCTCGTCGTAGAACTCGGTGCTCAAGACAACGACCGAGTTCCAGAGGGGCCGCTGCTCCGGATCTCGGGGCGACCACCAGAGCTCGTGCCTGTGGGCGATCGTGTAAGCCAAGCCAGCGGCGTGGCCCTCGTCTTCGTCGGAGTAACTGCAGCGGATTGTGGTGGAGAAGAGCCGATGGAGCTGGTGGCGCAGGCGTGACGTTGTCCCGCGTTTGCCGGTCACGGGCGTCAGGCCAAGCTTGTACATGAAGCTCGAGAAAGTGGGGCCGAGCTCGATCTCGCGGTTGCGGGTTCGCACGGCTTCGGTCGACAGCCAGGCGAGCGCAAGCCGTGGGTACGAGCCGTAGGGCAGGCCGACCGACGGCGGCGCGTTCATGCAGAGGGTGAAGCGGCCGTTGACGCGCTCGAACTCGTGCGTCCTTGGCCGGCGGTGGGGCAGGGTGGCCTGGACAAGGATTCGGGCCATGAAGCCGAGGGCGCCAGCAGCGCGAGCCTCCTCGGCTTCGATCTCGAGCGCTTCTTGAGCGAGCTTCCGGGACTTGGTGCGTCGTTTGGAAGGGGTGTTCCAAACGGTCCGGTCCAGGACCTCCCCGAGGCGATGCGGACAGTTGTCAGCACGCGTCAGGGCGAAAGCCTCACGCGGCTAAGCTCAT
>JAAENP010000070.1 GCA_024224155.1 bacterium | reverse complement strand
GCGAAGACTTTCTGTTGCGCCTGGTGCCCGGGCAGCCGCTGCCCTGACGTTCCTCAATCCCAATCCAACGACGCCCCGATCTGGTACTCGGTCACCCGGGTCTCGAAGAAGTTTTTCTCCTTCGACAGGTCGGTGGCCTGGGACATCCAGGGGAAGGGGTTGTCGCGGTGGTAGCGCTTGGGCAGGCCGAGGCGGGCGAGGCGGCGGTCGGCGATGTACTCGACGTATTCGGCGAACTGGTCGGCGTTGATGCCCAGCAGGCCCTCGGGGCAGGCGTCGTAGGCGTAGCGCTGCTCCAAGGCGACGGACTTGTCGATCAGCTGCTCGATCTCGGCGCGGAATTCCTTGGTCCAGGCCTCGGGAAACTCGACTTTGATGGTGTTGATCAGGTCGCAGCCGAAGGCCAGATGGATGGACTCGTCGCGCATGATGTACTCGAACTGCTCGCCGATGCCGACCATCTTGTTCTGGCGCTTGAGGGCCAGCTTCATGGCGAAGCCGGCGTAGAAGAAGATGCCCTCCATGATGACGTAGAAGCCGACCAGGTCGCGCAGGAAGCGCTGGATGTTCTCGGTGCCCTCGGTGGTGAAGTGGG
>JAAENP010000069.1 GCA_024224155.1 bacterium | reverse complement strand
GCGGCGATCGACGTCAACCAGGTCGCCCTTACGGTCTATCGCCACAACCTTCCCCACCCCACGGTCAGCGCCCTGGTCGAATCGGTGCCGATCGACCGGCTGCGGCGCTGGAACGCCGATCTGTGGTGGCTGTCGCCGCCCTGCCAGCCGTTCACCCGGCGCGGGCTGAAGCGCGACCTCGACGACCCGAGGGCCGAGACTCTGCTCGCCGTATTGGAGCGCATCGCCGAGGTACGCCCCACCTACGTCGGCTTCGAGAACGTCCCCGGCTTCGAAGGGTCGCGCGGCCACCACCGGTTGCTCTCGACTCTCGAGCGCGCCGGCTACGGCAGCGTCGCCGAGCACACCCTGTGCCCGACGGACTTTGGCGTTCCCAATCGGCGGCAAAGGTATTATCTGATCGCGGCCCGCGGTCGGCTGCTGCCTCTACCACCGCCGGAGCCGGCCGGCGCGGAGCTTCGCCGTTATCTGGATCCGGTTCCCGCTCCGGCGCTCGACGTCGAGCCCGGCCTGAGCGAGCGCTATCGCGGCGCGCTCGACGTCGTGGACGCCGGCGATCCTGCCGCGGTGACCAGCTGTTTCACCTCGGCTTATGGCCGTTCGGTGGTCCGCAGCGGCTCCTACCTCGCCGCCGGCTGCGGAATTCGCCGGTTCTCGCCCGCCGAGATCCTGAGGCTGCTCGGCTTTCCTGCCAGCTACCGCCTACCCCCGGATCTGCCACGGGGGAACGCCTGGCGCCTGGTGGCCAATAGCCTCTCGATTCCGGTCGTGCGCTCGCTCCTGAGCACCATCCCCGAGCTCGCGCCCCAAGAAAGCCAAGCCTGACGGCCTGGCCGATGGCGAAGATCAGGCGACGACCCGGCGACCGCGGGGACGGCTTCGCTCGACGTCGCTACGGGTGACCTTCGGCTCTGGGGTCGATGGCGGATCGATGGTGTCCTTCCGGTAAGCGTGCGTGACCGCCGCTGAGGCTGCCGCTACCGTTGGTGGTCTCTAACCATCCACCGACGGAGGACAGCCGATGAAGCAAGGATCGCCCCGCCCTACCCGCGACATCCTGAGTGACGTTGAGAGCCAGTTCGAGCGCTGGCGCCAGAGTCGGAAACGAGGCACCCGCATTCCAGAGACGTTGTGGCGAGCGGCGGTCGAGGCCGCTGGAGAGCTCGGTGTCTCGAGGGCGGCCCAGACACTGAGCCTTGACTACTACAAGCTGAAGAAGCGCATGGAGTCGACCCCGGAAGTTTCGGAGTCGGAGCCAGCTACTGGGCGAGAGTTCCTCGAGATTCCGCTGTTCGCGTCTGCACCGGAGTGCGTCCTCGAGATGAAGGACGCTCAGGGGGCTCGGCTGCGGGTCGAGTTGAGAGGGTCGGCAGCGGCGCATTGCCAGACGTTGGCCCAGGCCATGTGGAGTACGACGCGATGATCCAGGTGGCCCCGCAGATGCGCGTGCTGGTCGCGGTCGAGCCAGCGGACTTCCGCAAGGGCATTGATGGCCTGGCCAAGCTCGCCCGCGACGAGCTCGAGCACGACCCATTCTCCGGCTGCTTGTTCGTGTTCCGTAACCGCAAGGCCACAGCGGTGAAGATTCTGGTCTACGACGGTCAGGGGTTCTGGCTCTGCTACAAGCGCCTCTCCACAGGGCGGTTCCGTTGCTGGCCGAGCGGTCGGAAACTGCGAGCGTTGGAAGCCCACGAGCTGCAGGTATTGCTCTCGGCTGGCGATTTCGAGGCGGCGGGCGCGGCGCCGCCGTGGCGTCGCCTTCATGCCGCTGACTCGTAAAGGCAGAATATTTCTCTAGGGGCCTTGTGTTCCACGGTTTCTTCTTGTAGGGTGTTTTCACCGTGAAGGTGATAATGAAGTATCGAGGTCGCGAGATTACGGCCGGCGACATCCGGTTCATCGCCCATCTGATCGCCCGAAACCGTGGCGCGAGCCGACGAGCACTCTCGAAGATGCTGTGCGAAGCCTGGGACTGGCGCCAGGCCAACGGTGAGCTGCGGGACATGGTCTGCCGCGGCCTGATGCTGAAGTTGCACCGGATCTGCCTCATCGATCTGCCACCGGTACGCCAAACTCCGTTGAACAATGTGGTGATACGGCGCCGACCTGAGAGGGTCTCGATCGACCGCGCGCCCTGGCGCACGAGTCTGAAGCAGATCAGGCCGCTGGAGATCTTCCAGGTCCGGCGGAGGAAGGAAGAAGCGCTTTACGATGGGCTGATCGAGGAGCATCACTACCTCGGCTACACGCGGCCGGTGGGCGAGCACCTGAAGTACCTGATCGTGGCGTCGGATCGTCCGGTGGCGTGCATGGCATGGAGCTCCGCTGCGCGCCATTTGGGTCCCCGTGACCGCTTCATCGGTTGGTCGGGCCAGGCCCGTCGTCGCAACATCCGCTATGTGGCCTACAACACCCGCTTCCTGATCCTTCCCTGGGTGGAGGTGCCGCATCTGGCGTCGCACCTTCTCGGTCGCATGGCGCGTGGTCTCTGCGCAGACTGGGAGCGAGCCTACGGCCACCCGATCTACTACATGGAGACCTTCGTGGATCCGGCACGTTTCCGAGGCACGTGCTACTTGGCGGCCAACTGGATCGCTTTGGGTCAGACAACCGGACGCGGTCATAACGCGCGGACGAGCCAGGCCACGCAGCCGAAGAAGGAAGTGTTGGGCTATCCGCTGAGGAAAGATTTTCGCCAACTGCTCGGGGCGGTCTCATGAGTCGTCGCAAGCCCGGGCACATGGAGTTGGATACCGCCGAGCTGATGGCGATCCTCGAGCGTGTCAAGCCGTTGCTTGAGGCGGGGGACTACGAGAAGCTCAAAGCGAGTGTCGAGACCCTCGTCTGGCTGGAAGCCGAGCTGGAAAAGAAGGGCGCGAGAGTCGCGCGTTTACGCAAGGCCCTGTCCATTAACACGAAGAAGACCGAGAAGACGAGCGAGGTGCTCAAAGGGGCGGGTGCCACAGAGTCGCCGCAAGGCAACGACGAAGAGAGGAGCGGTGAGAAGCCGGAGAAGAAGAAAAAGAAGCCGAAGGGACACGGTCGTAACGGCGCTGACGCCTATGAGGGCGCGGGGAAGACCCAGGTGCCTCATGAATCGCTCAAACCTGGCGACTCGTGCCCGGAGTGCGAGACCACCAGCGCCAAGGTCTACCCCCTGATCAATCCAGTCAAGCTGGTGCGCGTCAGAGGCCAGGCACCTATTCAAGCGGAGGTTTACGAGCTCGAAGGACTACGCTGCAATCTCTGCCTTAAGGTGTTCCGGGCCAAGGCTCCGGAGGAGGTCGGGGAGAAGAAGTACGACGAGACGTCGGCGAGCATGATCGGGCTCTTGAAGTACGGCACTGGGCTGCCCTTCAACCGACTCGCGAGGCTGATGAAGAGCTTCAAGATTCCTCTTCCAACCTCGACTCAGTGGGACATCATCAGAAAGGCTGCCATCATCCTCAAGATAGCCTGCGAAGAGCTCATCCGGCAAGCAGCGCAGTGGGATATCTTCTACAACGACGATACCTCGATAAAGATCCTTCAGCTGCTCAAAGAGAACCAACAGATCGAACAGGCGGGATCGAAAGAGCGTACGGGGATCTTCACCTCGGCTATCGTCGCGAGCTGCGACGACCACAAGATCGCAGTGTTCTTCACCGGGCGCCAGCACGCCGGGGAAAACCTCGGGGACGTGCTCCGGCACAGGGCGAAGGAGCTCGAGAGACCGATGCATATGTGCGACGGGTTGTCGCGCAATGTGCCAAAGGATTTCGCGGACCTCCTGATCAAGGCCAATTGCATGGCCCATGGTCGCAGGAAGTTCGTGGAGGTGGCCGACAACTTCCCTCAAGAATGCCTACACGTGCTCAAGTCCTTGTGCCGCGTCTACCGCAACGATGCCACCGCCCGCAAAGAGGAGATGTCGCCCGAGGAGCGGCTTCGTTTCCATCAAGATCACTCCGCCAAAGTCATGACGGATCTGAAGAGCTGGATGAATGAGCAACTGGAGGAAAGGAACGTCGAACCGAACTCGTCGTTGGGGGGCGCCTTCTCCTACATGCTCAAGCGATGGGACAAACTGACGTTATTTCTGCGCAAGCCTGGCGCACCGCTGGACAACAATATCTGCGAACGAGCGCTGAAGAAAGCCGTCCTCCACCGCAAGAACGCGCTGTTCTACAAGACCGAGAAGGGCGCCCGCGTCGCCGACAGATTCATGAGCCTGATCTACACCGCCGAGCTGGAGGGAGTCGATCCGTTCGACTATCTCACCGAGCTTCTGAAGCATCCCGAAGAGGTGCGGCGCAGCCCCCAGGATTGGATGCCCTGGAACTATCAGGCGGCCGTTGCGGCAGCCGAGGCGGCGATCGCTCAGTCTGACGTCGACTTGGCGGCCTGAGCCGCGCGATCCGAGTCAGCAGTTGGTCCAAGCCGGGTGGCCGACTATCCGCGGCGCCTCGTCCCGCCGCAACTGATGGCCGCCGCCAATGGCCTCGCATTTGTTGGTGGCGAGGACGGCGTCTAGCCTCGCGTCGCCGCACTCCTGGTCGCAATCGCCGAGTAAATTGGCTCTACGCACGCTTACCGGAAGGACACGGATACTGCTGTGTCAGCGAGATATACGATCACCGGCTTCCGGGCGCCCCAGAACGCACCGAGCTCCGCCAGACACCAGTTCGATTTCACGGAGTTCTGAGTTGCCAGGAAAACGCAGACGGAACACTCCTCGATTGCTGCTCGGAGCTGGGCCCCGAGGTTCCGGCCGACTTTCATGGATCCGGGATCCCAGCAATCGATTCCTTCTCCCCTGAGCGCCATACGCAGGAGTTTGTATGCCGGATCCTCCTGGTCG
>JAAENP010000068.1 GCA_024224155.1 bacterium | reverse complement strand
GATGAGGTGGTCTGCGAGCCAGCCGCCCCGAACGCGGCCGCGGCGCCAAGGAAATAACGTCGTTTCATAGTTCCGACTCTACAACAACCGCCGTCGGGCGAGCGCCCGAGTCGGCGACGGAACCGTGCCAAGCGGCTAGGCCCGCTTCCCTTGGGCGCGGCTCAGCTTCGGCTTCCGAGCCGCTACTGAAAGGATCGGTTGGTCCCGATCTCGGCGCCGTCTCCACCCGCATGCCCGCCGCGCCGCATCATCGACGGCGTCATTGGACTGCGGGGTCCCGGCTTCGTCCGCCGGGGCTGCCAGGGGTGCTGGGAGGTTCCGGTAGGCGAGCACTGCCGCGCCTGGGCGGGCTCCTTTCACCATCGTCTCGTTCGATTCGCGCTGCAATCCGGACACGCCCTCAAACTGGATCCACTTGCGGCGAGACGATTCGCGAAGACCGTCGGCGGAGTGAGAACTGGCCCTGAACCCGGATGACGAACGGAGGCGAGCTCATGCTCGCCGTGGTAGCTCGACTGATCGATCAATACTTTAGGATCCTCTATACTTTTGCGCACTTCAGCCGATAGAATAGGCCGACACGCCGGTTCTCCGGAAGGCGAGAGATCCATGGAGAAGCAGTCGAGACCCCGACGAACAGTCGCCATCGCGGTGGCGAAGGGCGTCATACCAGGCCTGTTGCTCGCCCTGCTGTCGGTCATACTCTGGCAGGTCTATCCCCGTGACCCGCGCATTGCCAGCGTTGTCATGCTGGTCGGCTCGTTTCTTCTGTTCCTGCACACGTACCGGCGGGACTGGATGCTGCGCTGGTACACCTGCCTGCTGCCGGCGGTAGCGTCCATCGGCTGCTACCTCATTCAGACATTCCTGCTGGAGGTGGATAAGCCGCTCGGCCCCATGGGCGCCGGGATCGGGGTGGGCATCGTGCTGGGATTCGCCCGCGGCTACGGACACAAGGTCTTCCACAAGAACGGCCGGGTGTACGCGCGGCGGACCGTTCTCGTCCTGATTGTGTGGCTGATCTCCTACCTGCTGACACAGTCCTTCGCCCTGTTCGGCGCGGCGGAGCTCGTCGCCTGGGGTTTGACCGGCGGAGCGTTTACAACCGCCATCGTGACGATGTTCTCGATTGTGCTCTTCGTCCGGTACCTGTCGAACCGGAACCGGCCCTCACCAGCCCCGGCCGGGGGTCCGGCGGTGGCCCTGCTGGCCATCTGCGGGATGCTGGCGGGCGGGACTTCCGGCGTCGCTCAAACGGGTTTTCAGGCCGGAAACGCTCAACAGCTCGGAACCTGGCAGGGCCCTCCGCCGATCGTCGAGGATTGGGGCGTGCGTTTTGGCAAGACGGTCTATCAGGCGCGGCTTCACCCCCAGGTGCTGCAGCAGATCCAGGCGGCCAAGGGCCGTTGGAGAGCGGACGGCAGCTGCCGGCTGAGCCTCGAAACCTGGTCCTTCGAGGGAGGCCGCCTGGTGGTGGATTGGGACCAGATGACGGCCTCGCTGGACCCTATCAAAGTAACCGCCAACACCCTCAAGGACTGTGAAGGTTACACGATGCGGACTGCCCGCTGGGACGAGATCCGGCCGGCGGTCCCGCCGCTGGTAACCCATGGGTCGGGTGACCGGTTGGAGATCAGGAGCGTTGTCGTTTTCGGAACCACCTGGCAGGCGACCCAGTTCTACAAGGAGACGAACAACCAGGACACCCAGGGACCGAACTCGAGCGCAACCACCAACCTCGTCCACAGGATCCACAACACGTTCATCCTCGGGTCCGGCTGGTCCGAGTCGTTCGGCTGGCTGAGGGGCCGCGGCGCCACCCCACTAGAGACAATTCAGTCCGGCGGGAACACCGGCCAGACGTACGCGATGCCGCCAGGTTCGCTCCGGTTTCCGGGAATCGTCCACAGCCTCCTCGAAGCGCGTATCAAACCGCCGGGCCACGACGACTACATTCTCTACCAGGCCGTCGAAACGACAGGGCGCGCACCGGCCGATCCCCGCCTCACCACCGAGGTGAGGAGCGACAGGAGCGGATGGGCGGCGGACAGTCTCCGCGGGCAGACCCGCCTGCGGGGGCGGCTGGTCCGCGTGGTCCGCTCGCCGGAAGACGACATCGCCGACGGGCGATATGAACAGTACCGGCAGGCGGCCATCGCGGTTGACGCCACCGATTACGTTGGCCGGCCCCCGGGTGAAGCCTATGGCTCAGACCCGAAAGTGCGGATCAGCCGCGCCTCCTCGGAGGCCGAACTTCAGAGCGACTGGGACAAACGGACCGCGTCCCTCACACCGGTCCGCGTTCTTACCAGTGTCAACCGTGGGAACCTGAGCCCCCGCAAGAACCCGATCGTCGAGGAGTTGCTCGAGCTCTTCGCTCCCGCCAGCCCGGGAAAAGTGCAGTTCTCACCGTCGGGCGTGCGGGAAATCACCGGCGGGACCCTCACGGTGTCATACACCGCCGGAAGCTCCGAACTGGTTCCCGGTCCCGCGGAGGGTCAAACTCAGAAGAGAGCGCGCGGCGGCCGCACCACGCAGAATCCGGCGACGATGCGCGGCAAACCGGTGCGGATCTCCTGGCAGGCGGTTCCGCAGGCCGGCGGCGCGATGCTGCTCCGCCTCTACGCGCGGCCCTGGGCTCAGCAGCCATTTCCGGGCGCGCCAAACCTGCCGGCCCGCTACGATTTCCTCTTCACACCCACGGCGGCGGGCCCGGCGGCTCCCGCGGAGGTCAGCACGTCGGGCGGCGGCGGCCAACCCGGCACTCCCGACGTGGCCGCGACACCGCCGCCTCCCTCTGGGGTCCGGGATTCGGCCGGCGCTCTCAGCGAAGCCGAGCTGGAAGCCGCGATGGAGCGCCTCAACGAAGAGGCCGATCTGGTCGTGGACGCCCTTGCAGCTCAGGGCCTGCCCGACGGTGCGGTCTACGTCGGCATGATGGCCGGCCTCGGCCTGTTGCTGGCCGGCGTCAGCCTCAACACGGCTCTCAATCTCTCGCTGGCGCTCGCACAGACGGCGCAGCAAACGGTGGACAACGCCGCCCAGGCCGCTGCCCCCGCACTGCCGGACCTGGTGGACCCAACCACCGGCGAGGTCCTCGCCTCCGACGGAGACAAAGTCTATTGGGACGACGACTCCGGCTGGGTTGACCGTCAGACGGCCCAGCAGTGGATCGACGAGATCAACGCTGAACGGCGGCAGCGCGACGCGGAGGGCAACCGCAGATGGCAGGACATCCAGAACGACCGCGATCGCAACCTGTGGTTCCTCGAAAACCGCGACACCCTCACGGCCCCGGACGACCTCGGTAGAGTAGGAGAGAGGGCGACACCGAGGTGTGACCCACTCTCCCCTCGTCGAACCGGACAAGCGGATTTCCCGCATCCGGCTCTCCTGGAGACTTTCGCCTCAGGCATGCACAGGCAGTTGCACGGTGGCCCCCTTCACAGATACAGCAGCCCAAAACGTTCGAGTTGCTCATAGAAGGTGACGCCCTTCGGCGGTCGGAAGGGCCGTTGGCTGCGCCGTCTCAGATGCTGCGTGAGACGGTAACGAACGTACGCGTTGATGTCACGGAACCCTTTGCGGGGATGCCCAAAGTCGAAGTAGTTCCGCCAGCCTTCCAGGTGCCGGTTCAGCTCCTCAATCAGTCGCGGGATCGGCTTGAAGCACTGTCGATGATTGGTCATCTCGTGCAGCTTCCCCCGCTCCCTCTTGAGTGCCTTCGCCGACGGGGCCACATGCAAATACCGCCACCCGCGCCCTTCCAGGTCGTCGTGGTAGCGAAACGTGAAGCCCAGAAAGTCCAGACTCGCTCCTTCGTCCTTCAGGTTGACCACCCGCGTCTTGTCCCGATTGATCTCCAACCCGAGCCAGCCCTCGAGTTTCGATTCCGTCCAGCCCGTCAGGCCATCACCTTGGTAGCGCGCCAGCACGACAAAGTCATCGGCGTAACGCACCAGCTTGGCTCCCGCCCACTGGGCCGGACCATCAGCTCGATGAAACAGCTTGTCGAACCAATGCAGGTACAGATTACTGAGCAGCGGCGAAATCACCCCACCTTGAGGAGTTCCTCGGCGGGGACGATTCCATTGCTCCGGCTCGCCTGGGCCGCCCGGTTCTACAACAGGGCTTTTCAGCCACATCCGGATCAGCTTGAGCACACTCCGGTCCACCACTCTCTGACGCACACAAGCGAGAAGCTTGTCATGCGGAATCGAATCGAAATAGCCTTTCAGATCCGCGTCGTACACCGCCTGATACCCGGCCTTGATGTGACCGCGTATCTCCTCCAGCGCCTGGTGGGCCGAGCGGCCCGGTCGGAACCCATAGGAGCAATCCTCGAAATCCTCCTCGAAGATCGGCTCCAGAATTAACAGGGTTGCCAT
>JAAENP010000067.1 GCA_024224155.1 bacterium | reverse complement strand
TACAACGGTTTCGGCAGCTACGAGCTCTTCCACATCAAGTCCCTGTGGGACTTCCACAGTTACACCAACCGGCTGGTCTGGTACTTCCTGGACAAGAAATACAAGGACGCCGCGTTCGTCCGCAAGGAGCTGCAGAACAAGGACAAGACCATCGCGTTGACCAAGGCGGTCCAGGACGGCTTCACGGCTCTGGCCACCCACTTGACGGCGACCGGGGAGTACGAGCGCAAGAACCAGGGGGAGTACTCGCTGCGCCAGAACCGCTTCCGGATGGAAGAAGAGATGTTGGTCGGCTACGACGACGACGTCTCGATCAACAGCCACTTCAACCTCTGCAAGCTGACGGTCAGCGAGCTCGTCGAGTGCCGTTTCGGCATCCAGGGCTTCCTGACCAGCAAGTTGGCGCAGCACAAGCTGTCGGCCGCCGCGTTGTCCTCTTTCGAGCTGAGCGAGGACTGGCTCGACTCGATCTGCGACAAGGTCGCGAAAGACGTCCAGCGGCAGCTCGAGACCCGGTTCGGCGCCAATGGATTCCAGGTGGCGGTGGACGGCGGGAGCTTCTCGCAGCCGCTGCCGAAGGGCTTGGACGACGCGCCGGCGGAAGTCAAGGACTACGCCGCCGGGCTGTGGCAGGAGAGGGCCGTCAACCCGGTCGTCGACGCGCTGATCACCGGTCCGCCGACCCGAGGGTGAGTCGGGACCACCGGAATCCGGACGGTCCTCTGAAGCTCGTGCCGCGCTTCCGCAAAGGAGGCTACGAGCCCGAGCAGGTGGCCCGGCGCCGGGCCTGGCTCGAAGGCCAGGCCGGCGTCGCCGTTCCCGCGATCGGCGCCCACGCTCTCGCCACCCCGACGCTGCGGGGCAACGTCGAGAATCCGATCGGGGCGGTGCAGGTTCCCCTCGGCGTCGCGGGTCCGCTGCTGGTCGACGGCAGCGACGCCCACGGTACCTTCTACGTTCCGATGGCCACCACCGAGGGAGCGGTCGTAAGGTCCTACGAGCGCGGCATGGTCACCCTGACGCGCGCCGGCGGCGCGACGACGCGGATCCACGCCGACGAGAACCGGGTCTCCCCGACCTTCCTGTTCGACGACATCGCCGCCGCAGCCGACTTCACCGCCACCGTCACCGGCAAGCTCGAGCCGATCCGCGCCGAAGCGGAGTCCACCACCCGCCACGGCAAGCTCCTGCGCCTCGAGTGCCACCCGATCGGCCGGCAGGTCGTGGTCAGCTTCTGCTTCTCCACC